>JAFAQI010000291.1 GCA_019246495.1 Frankiales bacterium
GAGTAGTCGTCGCAACAGTGCTCAGCGGTGTGGTGCTCGCGCTCTCCCCACTCGGCCACGTGGTCACGAGCCGGCTGCAACACGGCCAGAGCAACGCACTTCGCGCATCACTCAGCCAGCAGGCTGCCGACGTCGCGCTGCACTCGCCGGTCGTTGGCTTCGGCAGCACCAGATCGGCGCCCGGCAGCCCGCGGTCGATCGCCGTGGGCAAGACGAGCAGCTGCCCGCAGTGTGGGAACGCTCCGCTGGGCAGCAATGGACAGTTCTGGTACGACCTCATCGCCAGCGGTTACGTCGGCGCCGTGCTCTATGTCTTGTTCTTTGTGCAGTACGCGTGGCGCTATCGACGAGATCTCTCGCCGATCGGGATGGGCGGGCAGCTCGTCGTACTGCTCGTCGCGTTCTATGGCCTGGTGTACGACGCAGTGCCGTCGCTGTTGCCGTTCTACATGCTGTCCGTGGCGCTGCTGTGGCGTAACGACATGGCTCGTCGCGCGTCGTGAGTGACGGGACGCCGCCCAGCACCGAACCTTCCGACCAGGCGCTCGAGCAGCTGTGGCCCGGCCTTCGGCTCGTGCGCACGTCGATCGGCTCGGCCGCGGGCTACATCGCCCTGCCGAGCGCGAGCCGACCGACGTTGCTCGTTCCTGCGGCCCCACGGGCTGCTGCGGTCACGGTCGTGAGTGGCTACGCCTCCGCGGTCACCGCGACGGCGCGCGCTCGCCGGCAGGTGCTCCGGACCGGGTTCGGTGTCGGCGGCGCGGCGCTGTTCCGTCGCCGGTTCGTCGCCACTGCACCCGGCATCGACGCCGAGCTCGGCAGGGTCCTCGGCCGCGACGTCGCCGTTGGCGTCTATCTCGGCCGGCCGCGGGCGAACCGCAAGCCGGTGATCCAGGTGTTGTCACCGGACGGCCAACCGCTCGCGTTCGCGAAGGTCGGAATCAACGAGCTCACCGACCGGCTCGTCAGTGCGGAGGCGGACGCGCTCGAGCGGCTGGCCGGGCAGTCGCTCGGCCTGGTCGTGGTCCCGTCAGTTCTGCATCGCGGCACCTGGCAGGGGCATCCCCTCGTCGTGCAGTCGGCGCTGACCATCGACCCCGCGACCGTGTCGGACGATGCACTGTTCGCCGCAAGCCTGCAGATCTGCTCCATCGGCGCCGACGTGCGCCCGCTACGGGCATGCACGCCATGGAGCGTCCTCGTCAACGATCTCGAGCGGGCGCCGGCGCACGAGCTCACCGATGCGCTACGCGTCGGCTTCCGCCGGCTCGAGCCGCACGCCGATCGACCTGTCCCAGCCGGGGTCGGACACGGCGACTGGACTCCCGGCAACATCGCGATGCACGGCACCAACGTCGCCGTGTGGGACTGGGAGCGCTACGCCGAGCATCAGCCGGTCGGCTTCGACGTCCTGCATCACGACCTGCAGTCGCGGCTGTTCTGGGCGAAGGAGACGAACGCGCCGCAGAACTGGCGAGCAGCGGCTGCCGACCGGCTCAACGCACTAGGCGTCGACCGCAGCCTCGCTCCGCTGCTCACCGCCGCCTATCTGCTCTGCCTCCTCGCCCGCTGGGTGGCCGACGTGCAGCCGGTGCTGCCGGACGCGAGGTCAGGAATGGTCCAGACCTTGACCACGGCACTCGACGACATGGACGCCGCCCGGTGACGCAACCGCCCGGCCCGCGACGGGCGACCTCGGCCAACCTCGTCGGCACCGTGGTCTCGGCGCTCGCCAACCTCGGGTTCACCGTGCTCGTGACGCGGACGGTTGGCCGGCACGAAGCCGGTGCGCTCTTCACCGCGACGTCGTTGTTCGTCGTACTCCAGATCACGTCACGGCTCGGTGCCGACACGGGTGCCACCTACTTCATCTCACGCACCATCGCGTTGGGCGACCGCCGCAAGGCGCGCGACTACCTCACGGTCTTACGGCGTCCGGTCGTCACCGCCAGTGTCATCGGCTGTGCCGGGCTCGTCGCGGCGGCATTCGCCTGGGGAGTGCGGCCCGCCAACGACGTCGGCGCGTTCCTGCTGGTGCTCGCCCTTTTCCTGCCCGCAGCGACGTTCTCCGACGTCGCGCTCGCCGCGTCTCGTGGTTTCGGCGGCATGCGGTCAACCGTGCTGCTCGACAAGCTGCTGCGGCCGGTCACGCAGTTGTTGCTGGTCGGGCTGGCGGTGGCGGTCGGCGCGGGCATCTTGCTGCCGCTCGCCTGGGCGATCCCCTACGCCGTCTCGATGGTGCTCGCCGCTCGGGCACTTCGCCCGCAGCTCCGCGGACTGCACCGCGACGACAGCGACACGAGGGACACCGCACGGGAGTTCTGGCGCTTCACCGCCCCACGCGCGCTGGCGAGCGTCGCGCAGACGCTGATCCAACGGGTGGACATCGTGCTCGTCGCGGTGATCCGTGGCCCGCGGGACGCGGCGATCTACACCGCGGCGACGCGCTTCGTCGCCGTCGTACAGATGCTCAACCTCGCGATCTCGCAGCCCGCGCAACCACAGTTCGCCGGACAGCTCGCGACCGGTGACCTCGTGGCCGCGCGGCGGTTGTACCGCAAGACCACCGCGTGGCTGGTGCTCCTCGGCTGGCCGTTGCTGCTGCTCTGCCTGGTCGCGGGACACCTCTATCTCCACGTCTTCGGGCACGGTTACTCCGGCTCGGCAGCGGCAACCGTCGTCGTGATCCTCGCCGTGGCGATGATGCTCGCCTTCGCGTGCGGCACTGTCGACATGCTGCTGATCATGGGCGGGCGGACGACGTGGAACCTGGCCACGACGCTCGGCGCGCTGGTCGCCCTGGTGGCGGTGGACCTGGCATTGATCCCCGGGCACGGCGTGGTCGGCGCAGCGATCGGTTGGGCCGCGGCGATCGCGGTGAGCAACCTCGTCCCGCTTGCAGTGGTCCACCGGGCGTTGCGACTGCATCCCATCGGTGCCGCGACGTTGTGCGCCGCGGCTTTGACTGCGATCTCGTTCGCGGGAGTTCCGGCGCTGGTCTTCGCGCTTGCCGGTCATACTACGTGGGGTTGGGCAGTCGTCGGCGTAGCGGCCGGCGGGGCTCTGTTCGTCGCCGGGTGCTGGGCTGCGCGGCGACTCCTCGACCTGCCCGAGCTGCTCGCGGTCGTCCCCCGCCGGCGACCCGCCGTAGATAACTTACGCTAGCGTAGGTTACGCTGGCGTAAGGACCGCAGTCGCTGCGAGGAGAGTGCATTGACCACGACGACCGAGACCCGACCCACCCCGGCGCCCGGCCCGACACCCGGACCGCTGAAGAGTGACGCTGCTCCGGACCGGGCTCTCGCCTCGGTGCCGGGAACGCTGCGCCGGGCACGGATCGAACAGGTGCTGCTGGCGCTGTTCATCGTCGTACCGCTGCTCGCCGTTGCCGCCGCCGTACCCGTCGCGTGGGGCTGGGGGCTGGGCTGGCACGACATCGTCATCGCGTTCGTGATGTACGCCGTCTCCGGGCATGGCATCACGGTCGGCTTCCACCGCTACTTCACTCACGGCTCGTTCAAGGCTCCGCGACCGGTGCGCATCGCGCTCGCCGTCGCCGGCAGCCTCGCGATCGAGGGGCCGGTCATTCGCTGGGTCTCGGACCACAGGCGGCATCACGCGTTCAGCGACAAGGAAGGCGACCCGCACTCGCCGTGGCGCTACGGCAACGACCTCCGCGCGCTGACCAAGGGCCTGTGGCACGCGCACATCGGTTGGCTGTTCGACATCGAGCAGACGAACCAGGAACGCTTCGCGCCCGACCTTCTCGCGGACCCCGACATCGTCCGCGTCGACCGTGCCTTCATGCGGCTGACTGCCGTCACGCTGCTGCTGCCGCCGCTGGTCGGTTTCCTCTGGAGCGGCTTCGCGTGGCAGGGCGCACTCACGGCGTTCTTCTGGGGAAGCCTCGTGCGCGTCGCGATGCTGCACCACACGACGTGGTCCATCAACTCGATCTGTCACACGATCGGCGAGCGGCCGTTCCGCACCCGCGACAGGGCGACGAACGTCTGGTGGCTGGCGATCCTGTCGATGGGTGAGTCATGGCACAACCTGCATCACGCCGACCCGACGGCCGCCCGACACGGCGTGCTGCGCGGTCAGCTCGACTCCTCCGCTCGCATCATCTGGGTGCTGGAGAAGCTGCGGCTCGCGCGCGAGGTGCGCTGGCCGTCCCGTGAACGCATCGCGTCGAAGCTCGTCGGCAACGCCGGGTGACCGACAACGTCGTACCGATCGCCGCTGCCAGCAGCCGGGAGGCGGTCGCCACCCGGGTGCGGATGTCCGGCAAGGAACGCCGCGAGCAGCTGCTCGACATCGGTCGCTCGGTCTTCGCGGCCAAAGGCTTTGACGGCACGAGCGTCGAGGAGATCGCCGACACGGCAGGTGTGTCGAAGCCGGTCGTCTACGAGCACTTCGGCGGCAAGGAAGGGCTCTACGCCGTCGTCGTCGACCGGGAGGTACGCCGGCTCCTCGACCGCATCACCGACTCGCTGCGCGGCAACCATCCGCGCGAGCTGCTCGAGCAGGCCGCCGGCGCGCTGCTCGACTACGTCGAACGAGACACCGACGGCTTCCGCATCCTTGTTCGAGACTCCCCCGTCGCGTCGAGCAGCGGCACCTTCGCGAGCCTGATCAGCGACATCGCCACGCAGGTCGAGCACGTGCTCGCGGCCGAGTTCAAGACGCGGGGTTACGACCCCAAGCTCGCCGGCCTCTACTCCCAGGCTCTTGTCGGCATGGTCGCGCTCACCGGGCAGTGGTGGCTCGACGCACGCAAGCCCAAGCGGGACGACGTCGCCGCCCACCTGGTCAATCTTGCGTGGAACGGGCTCTCGCATCTCGAGGCGAAACCCAGGTTGCGCAGCAAAAGCTGAGGTTTCGGTCGCAAAGCGGGGAACACCAGGCCCATGAC
>JAFAQI010000317.1 GCA_019246495.1 Frankiales bacterium
GCCCAGGCCGCTCCGTCTCCCGGCGCGTAGCCATCCAGCGAAGCCGCCGTGACCTCGAGGTCGCGGGAAAGCACCGCCGCGCGACCGTCGCCAGTGGGGTGCGAGACCACCAGCGGTGCGTGCGCCCAGCGCAGACCCTCGTCCTCCAGTTGCAGGCGCGCGATCGGCGCCTTGTCCTGCGCGAGCGGATAGAACGCGCTGAACAGGTCGTTCACGAAACCCGGAGCTGTGACTTCGGCCGACCGCACCGCCCCGCCGGGCGCGTCGCCCGCCTCGACCACGTGGACCGACCAGCCGGCATCGAGCAGCAGGTTGGCGGCCACGAGGCCGTTTGGCCCCGAGCCGATCACCACGGCGTCGGTCACTCAGCGCCCGTGCCCGACTCCGCCCCACCCGACACCCGCGCACGACCAGGAGTCGCGTCGGTGCGCGTTGTAGCGTGGCCGACCATGGCGGCGCGGCGGACCGAGCGGCTGCTCAACCTGATCATCTGCCTCCTCCACACCCGCTCCTATCTCACCGCCGAGCGCATCCGCGAGCTGGTGCAGGGGTACGACGAAGCTCCCACCGATGAGGCGTTCAAGCGCATGTTCGAGCGCGACAAGGAGGACCTGCGCGACCTCGGCATCCCGCTCGAGACCGGCACCAACAGCGCATTCGACGACGACCCCGGCTATCGCATCGCCCGCCGCGACTACGCCCTTCCCGACATCACACTCGAGCCCGGCGAGGCGACAGCCGTCGGGCTCGCGGTCCGCATGTGGTCGTCCGCGGCGATGGGCGAACCCGCCACCCGCGCACTGCGCAAGCTCGAGGCGATCGGCGTCGAGGTCGCACCGCTCCCCGAAGGACTCCAGCCCCGCGTCGAGTCCGGCAGCGCCTTTCCGCGCCTCGCCGAGGCGGTGCACGACGGCCGGGTCGTGACGTTCGACTACCGCACGGCCGGCGGCGGGGAGCCCGCGCAGCGCACGGTCGAGCCGTGGGGAGTCGTCTGCTGGCGCGGCCGGTGGTATCTCGTCGGCCATGACCGCGACCGCGACGCGACTCGCGTTTTCCGGTTGTCCCGGCTGATCGGTGCCCCGAAGCTGGTCGGACCGAAGGGCGCCGTACGCCGTCCCGAGGGTGTTGACGTCGCCGGTCTCGTCGAGGCGTACGACGCCGCCGCGCCGTCCAACGTCGCGCAGGTGCAGGTGCGGTCGGGGCGCTGCCTCGGCCTCCGGCGGCTGGCGCGGTCGAGCACTCCCGCGGCCGACGGATGGGACGAGCTGACGATCAGCTACGGCGACGCCGAACGCCTCGCCGACCAGGTGTTGCCGTTCGGCTCCGACGCCGTTGTCCGCGCGCCGGACGAGGCTGTCGAGGCGGTCGTCCGCCGGCTGCGTGCGCTTGCCGGAGACGCCGCGTGAGCGGGGCCACCGATCACCTGCCGCGCTTGCTTGCGCTGGTGCCCTGGCTGCTTGCGCACCCGGATACGGCGATGGCGGATGTCGGCCGCGAGTTCGGCATCAGCGAGGCGCAGGTGCGCACCGATCTCGAGCTGCTGTGGATGTGCGGACTTCCGGGCTACGGCCCGGGTGACCTGATGGACGTCGTCTGGGATGGCGACCGGGTGAGCCTGTCCAACGCCGACACGATCGCGAAACCGTTGAGGCTGACGGCGGACGAGGCTCTGGCTCTGGTCGCGGCGTTGCGCGCGTTGCTCGGCGTACCCGGGCTCGTCGACACCGATGCGGTCGAGAGTGCGCTGGCAAAGATCGAGGCGGCCGCGGGCGAGTCGCTGACCGACGACGTCGCCGTCGCGGTTGACCCCGGTGGCGACCCCGACGTCGTACAGACAGTGCGCAGCGCTCTCGCGGCCGGGCATCAGGTCGAGCTCGACTACTGGGTGCCTGCGCGCGACGAGACGACGTTGCGCGTGGTCGATCCGATCCGGATGTTCACCAGTGACGGCCGGGCCTATCTCGTCGGCTGGTGTCACCGAGTGGGTGACGTGCGCACGTTCCGGTTGGACCGGGCGGTGCAGATCCGGGAGCTCGACGTCGCCGCCGAGGTGCCGGCCGAGGTTCGCCAGCGAGCGCTCGACGCCGGGTTGTTCCGGCCGTCGCCGGACGACCGGCTGGTGACGATCGACCTGGAGCCGGCCGCGCGGTGGGTGGCCGACTACTACCCGTGCGAGAGCGTCGTGGAGCGCGGCGACGGGGGAGTCGTCGTGACCCTGCGGGCGCGCGACGAGGCATGGCTGATGCGCCTCGGGCTCGCCCTGGCCGGTCGCGCGCGGGTCGTCGAGCCGCCCGATTTGGCCGATCTCGTCCGTAGTTCTGCCGCGGCGGCGCTGGCCGCCTACGAGGTCGTCGCACCGCGCGGTTAGGCCACTCGGCGTACCGGTCCCATTTGTCCAGTCAAGGGATCGGCACCTGCTGCCGAACTTCTCTCCATCAGCGTGCGAGAGAAGGGCGAGTGGCGGCGATGACGACCATCAAGGCTTCATGCCCCAGCTGTGGTGAGGTCGAGCTCACCAGCAACGACATCGCGCTCCGCGTGTGCAACCACGCCCCGCTGTCCTACTACGCGTTCCGCTGCCCCAGCTGCAGCGACGAGGTTCGCAAGCCGGCCGACGACCACATCGTCTCGCTGCTCATGTCCGGCGGCGTCCGCGCGCAGGTCTGGGAGGTTCCGGCGGAGGCGCTCGAGCCCAAGCCCGGCCCGGCGCTGTCGTACGACGACCTCCTCGACTTCGTGCTCCAGCTCGGCCGCGACGACATGCTGGCCGCCCGGGCGACCGCAGGCGCTCGCCGCTGACGCGTCGCTCCACCGAAGTCTCCGGCCCTTCGCCTCCCTTCCGGCGGGGGGCCGGCGCCATGCCACCCGTCAGTCTGGCCATCTGACCGGCCTCTAGCCCGGTGAAACGGCCACACCCGTCTAGCCTGAGCGGGTGTTCTACGTCGCCCTGTTCGTGAGCGTCGGGGTGGTCTCGCTTGCGATCCTCGGTTTCCTGACGCTGCGGTTGTGGCGGCAGGTCCGCCAGTTCGGCCGCGAGGTCGCAGCGGCAGGTGAGCGGCTGGCGCGTGCCTCCGACGCGCTGCAGCAGGCTTCCGGACCGCCTCGCGGGCGTTGATCGGCGTACGATCCGGACATGGACATTGGCTGGCCCGAGATCCTGATCATCGCCGTGGTGATCCTCGTGCTGTTCGGGTCGAAGAAGATGCCCGACGCGGCACGCTCACTCGGCCGGTCGCTGCGGATCCTCAAGACCGAGGTCAAGGGCCTGCACGACGACGAGCCCGCCTCGTCCGCCGCAGCCCAGCAACCGGCCGGCCCGACACCGCTGCCGGCCGGCCAGACCCGGGCCGATGCCGGCCCACCGGCCGGCCCGGCGTCGACGCCCACCGGGGCGGGCGAGCGCTCCGACACGCCCCGAGGCACTGACGTGCCGGCGCGCAGACGGCGCGGGTGATGGCTCGGC
>JAFAQI010000318.1 GCA_019246495.1 Frankiales bacterium
AGGCGGCGTGCACCTTCGCGAGCAGGTCCTCGTCCTCGGCGGTGAGCTCGCCGGCCGCGGGGATCTCGCCGAAGTTCTTCGCGATGAGGGTCGCGGTGCGGTTGACGAGGTTGCCCCACCCGGCGACGAGCTCGTCGTTGTTGCGGCGGACGAACTCCGACCAGGTGAAGTCGGTGTCCTGGTTCTCCGGCCCGGACGTCGAGAGATAGAACCGCAAGGAGTCCGCTGAGTAGCGCGACAGGAAGTCGCGCACGAGGATCACAACGCTTCGACTCGAGGAGAACTTGCGGCCTTCCATCGTGAGGAACTCGCTCGACACCACCTCGGTCGGCAGCTCGAGCCGGCCCAGATCTCCGGGTGATCCGCCATGCGTGCCTTCGCCGTCGTACCCGAGCAGGATCGAGGGCCAGATGACGGAGTGAAACGTGACGTTGTCCTTGCCCATGAAGTAGAAGGACTCCGCACTGCTGTCGGTCCACCACGGGCGCCAGGCGTCGGCGTCGCCGGTACGCCGAGCCCACTCGATGCTCGCGGACAGATAGCCGATGACGGCGTCGAACCAGACGTAGAGCCGCTTGTCCGGACGGTCCCGCCAGCCGGGCAGCGGGATCGGCACGCCCCAGTCGAGGTCGCGGCTGATGGCGCGGGGCTTGAGGTCGCTGACGAGGTTGAGCGAGAACTTGAGCACGTTGGGGCGCCAGTCGGTGCGCGACTGCAGCCATGAGCCGAGCGCATCCGCGAAGGCCGGAAGGTCGAGGAACAGATGCTCGGTCTCGATGAACTCCGGCGTCTCGCCGTTGATGCGGCTGCGCGGGTTGATGAGTTGCTCGGGGTCGAGCTGGTTGCCGCAGTTGTCGCACTGGTCGCCGCGAGCCCCGTCGTAGCCGCAGATGGGACAGGTGCCTTCGATGTAGCGGTCAGGAAGTGTGCGGCCCGTCGACGGCGAGATCGCGGACAGCGTCGGCCGTTCGACGATGTAGCCGTTCTCGTGCAACCGCAGGAAGAGCTGCTGCGCCACGGCGTAGTGGTTCCGCGTGGTCGTCCGAGTGAACAGGTCGTAGGCGAGGCCTAGCTGCTGCAGGTCCTCGGCGATGACGCGGTTGTAGCGGTCGGCCAGCTCGCGCGGACTCACACCTTCCTTGTCGGCCTGGACGAGGATCGGCGTGCCGTGCTCGTCGGTCCCGCTGACCATGAGCACCTTGTTGCCGGCCAGTCGCTGGTAGCGGCTGAACACATCGGAGGGCACGCCGAACCCGGCGACGTGACCGATGTGCCGCGGCCCGTTGGCATAGGGCCATGCGACGGCGGTCAGGATGTGGCGGGACACAACGTCAGCGTAGTGAGGACGGGCCAGCCGTTTTCCCGACGACGCGCTGGCTGACGTTCAGTGCGTGGCGGCGCTGTAGACCTCACGCCGCGACAACCCGCGGCTCTCCGCCACCGCCGTGATGGCGTCGCGACGACTCATCCCCTCCGACACGAGGACGTCGACCGCGGCGCGCAGCGCGCTCGGCTCGATCGCCTCGACGATGGGTGACGCGCCGCCGACCACGACCGTGATCTCGCCGCGGACTCCGGCGTCGGCCCAGCCGGCCAGCTCAGCGAGTGGTCCGCGGCGTACCTCTTCGTGGGTCTTCGTCAGCTCGCGACAGACCGCCGCCGGACGGCCGTCGCCGAACACCGACACGAGATCGGTGAGCATCGCCGCGAGCCGGTGCGGCGCCTCGAAGAAAACGTGCGTACGACGGTCGGCGGCGAGCTCGGCGAGGCGGCGCTTCCGCTCGCCGGACCGGCGGGGCAAGAACCCCTCGAATGCCCAGCGGTCCACGGGCAGCCCGGCGACGGTGAGCGCCGCGAGGACCGCGCTCGGCCCGGGCAGGACCGTGACGGGCAGGCCTTCGCCGACGACGGCGGCGACCAAGCGATGACCTGGATCGGAGACGAGCGGCGAGCCGGCATCGGTCACCAGCAGCACGGTGCGGCCGTCCCGCACCGCCTCGAGCAGATCGTCGGTGCGCTCGCGTTCGACGGCGTCGTAATAAGAGGTCACCCGCCCGGTGACGGTGACCTCCAGCGCCGCGGCGAGCCGGCGTAGCCGTCGCGTGTCCTCCGCGGCGATGACGTCGGCCTGGCCGAGCGCCTCACGAAGGCGCGGCGAGGCGTCGGCCGGGTTGCCGATCGGTGTCGCCGCGAGGAG
>JAFAQI010000164.1 GCA_019246495.1 Frankiales bacterium
GACCGGCGCCCACACGATCTCGCCGGTGGTGCTCAGCATCCTGACACTGGCCGTCGCCGCGGGCGGCGTGCTGGCCGCGTGGTGGCTGGTCGGCCGGCGGCCGGTCCCGGTGGAGCAGCCGCTCAACGTGACCCCGCTCACCTGGGCGGCCCGGCGATCGCTCTACGGCGACGCGCTCAACGAGTCGGTGTTCATGCGGCCGGGTTCCTATCTCACGCGAGCGCTCGTCTTCTTCGACGGCCGGGGGGTGGACGGCGCGGTGAACGGTCTCGCGGCTCTGGTCGGCGGAACGAGTGCGCGCGCCCGCCGGTCGCAGACCGGGTTCGCCCGGACCTATGCGCTGTCGATGGCGGCCGGCGCGGTCGTGGTCACCGCGGCTCTCGTCCTGGTGCGGGTGGGCTGAGCGATGACCTCATCGGGCGGCTTCCCCTGGATCTTCGTCATCGGCGGCCTGCCGCTGCTCGGCATCGCGCTGATCTATGCGTCACCGGCTGAGCGGCCGGAGGAGAGCAAGCGCATCGCCCTCGGCGCGTCGATCGCCTCGCTCATCGCGACCGTGTGGATGTGTGCGGCGTACCACTCCGCCGGTGCGCGGTTCCAGTTCGTCCGGTCTTACGACTGGATCAAGGCGTTCGGGGCGCACTTCGCGTTCGGAGTCGACGGGATCGGGCTGGCGCTCATCCTCATGACGACCGTCCTGACGCCAGTGATCGTTCTCGCCTCGTGGCACGACGCCGAGGACGGGAAGCGCAGCCCCCGGACGTTCTTCGCCTTGCTGCTCGCGACCGAGGCCATCGTCGTCGGCGTCTTCGCCTCGATCGACGTCTTCCTCTTCTATGTGCTGTTCGAGGCGATGCTCATCCCGATCTACTTCCTGATCGGGTCCTACGGCGGCGCCCGCCGGTCCTACGCCGCCGTCAAGTTCCTGCTCTACTCGCTCGCCGGCGGGCTGCTGATGCTGGTCGCGGTGATCGGCCTGTTCGTCGTCTCGAAGCACCAGCTCGGGCACGGCACGTTCGACTACCGGGTGCTGTCGACGCAGCTGCACCTCTCGCACAACGAGCAGGTCGCGTTGTTCCTCGGCTTCTTCATCGCCTTTGCGATCAAGGCGCCGCTCTGGCCGTTCCACACCTGGCTGCCGGACGCCGCGGCCGAGGCACCGACCGGCGTCGCGGTGATGCTCGTCGGCGTGCTCGACAAGGTCGGCACCTTCGGCTTCCTGCGGTTCTGCATCCCGCTGTTCCCCGGCGCTGCCAAGTCGCTCGCGCCCTACATCCTCGGTCTCTGCGTGACGGGGATCCTCTACGGCGCTTTGCTCGCGATCGGCCAGCGGGACATGAAGCGGCTCGTTGCCTACTCGTCGGTGTCGCACTTCGGCTTCATCGCTCTGGGCGTGTTCGCGTTCACGAGCCAGGGCGGGTCGGGCGCGACGCTCTACATGGTCAACCACGCGTTCTCGACCGGCGCGCTGTTCCTGGTGGTCGGTTTCCTCGCGGCGCGTCGTGGCTCGCGGCAGATCGAGGACTTCGGCGGCGCATCGAGCGTGGCGCCGTGGCTCGGCGCGATGTTCCTCGTCGCCGGGTTGTCGGCGCTCTCGCTGCCGGGATTGTCGACGTTCGTGAGCGAGTTCCTCGTGCTGGTGGGCACGTTCACCGTGCACCGCTGGTTCGCGGTCGTCGCGATCTTCGGCATCGTGCTCGCCGCGGTCTATGTGCTCTGGATGGTGCAGCGCACGATCCACGGGCCGGTGAAGCCGGGGCTCGAGAACATGCGCGACCTCAACCTGCGTGAGGCCTGGGTCATCGCTCCGGTCATGGCGGTCATCGTTGCGCTCGGCATCTATCCGAAGCCGCTGCTCGACGTGATCAACCCGTCGGTGCACTCGACGTTCAGCCACGTCCGTCCCAGCGACCCGACGCCGCCCGTCGCAGCCAGCCTTGGAGGCCGTCCGTGACCACGCTTGCGGCGGACTTCCACGCGCCGTCGATCGCCTACACGGCGCTGTCGCCGATCCTCATCGTCACCGTCGCGGCGGTCGTCGGCGTACTCGTCGATGCGTTCGCACCGCGGGCGTCGCGCTGGGCACTGCAGGTCACGGTTTCCCTCGCTGGTCTCGTCGGCAGCTTCGTCGCCGTCTGCCTGCTGGCCCACCACCGTCAGCTGACTGCGGCGGGGGCGATCGCGGTGGACGGGCCGTCGCTGTTCCTCCAAGGAACGATCGCCGTGCTCGCGGTGGCGAGCGTGCTGCTCATCTCTGACCGGTCGCCGGAGGCCGGCGGTGGCAGCGTGGTCGCGGAGGCGTCGACGACTCCGGGCTCGGCCGACGAGCGTGCGGGCATCGCGGCCGGCCGCGCACAGACGGAGATCTTCCCGCTGCTGATGTTCGCGGTCGCGGGCATGATGCTGTTTCCGGCCGCCAACGACCTGCTGATGCTGTTCGTCGCGCTCGAGGTGCTGTCGCTGCCGCTCTATCTGATGTGTGGCCTCGCCCGTCGTCGCCGGCTGCTGAGCCAGGAAGCGGCGGTCAAGTACTTCCTGCTGGGTGCGTTCTCGTCGGCGTTCTTCCTCTACGGGCTCGCCATGCTCTACGGCTACGCCGGCACGGTCTCGCTGTCGGGCATCCAGCAGGCGGCGGTCGTCGGCCAGCACAACGACACCCTGCTCGTGCTGGGCATCGGTCTGCTCGGCGTCGGGCTGATGTTCAAGATCGGCGCGACCCCGTTCCACTCCTGGATCCCCGACGTCTATCAAGGCGCCCCGACGCCGGTGACGGCGCTGATGGCGGCGGCGACGAAGGTCGCCGCGTTCGGCGCGCTGCTGCGGGTCTTCTACGTCGCGTTCGGCGGGCTCGGCTGGGACTGGCGTCCGGTCGCGTGGGGGGTCGCCATCGCGACGATGCTCGTCGGGTCACTGTTCGCGGTGACGCAGACCGACGTCAAGCGGATGCTCGCCTACTCGTCCGTCGCGCATGCGGGCTTCATCCTCGTCGGGGTCGTGGCACTCAACCGCGCCGGCTTGTCCGGCTCGCTGTTCTATCTGCTGAGCTACGGCCTCACGACGATCGGCGCCTTCGGCATCCTGACGCTGGTGCGCGACCCGGACGGCGAGGCGACGCACCTGTCGCGCTGGGCGGGGCTCGGCCGGCGCTCGCCGTTGGTCGGTGGCGTCTTCGCGCTGTTCCTCCTCGCGCTGGCCGGCATCCCGCTGACCTCCGGCTTCACGGGCAAGTTCGCGGTGTTCTCCGCGGCGGTGTCCGGCGGGGCGACGCCGCTCGTTGTCGTCGGTGCGATCAGCAGCGCGATGGCGGCGTTCTTCTACGTGCGGGTGATCGTCCTCATGTTCTTCGCGGAGCCTGTTGCCGACGGACCGGTGGTCGTCACGCCCGGCATGGCGACGGCCGGCGCCCTCGCCGTCGCGGTGGCCGTGACGGTCGTGCTCGGCGTCTTTCCGCAGCCGGTGCTCGACCTCAGCAACCACGCCGTACCGTTTCTGAGATGAGCTCCGCGCCCGGCGGCATCGACTTTCGCGACGGCTCGCTCGAGGCCGACGTGAAGGCCGGTCTCGAGGCCGTCGAGTCGATGCTGCGCTCATCGGTGAAGAGCGACTACCCGTTCGTCACCGAGACGTCGCAACACCTGGTCGCCGCCGGGGGCAAGCGCTTCCGACCGCTGCTCGTTCTGCTGTCGGCGCAGTTCGGTGACCCGCACGCGCCCGGCGTCGTACCGGCTGCGGTTGTCGTCGAGCTCACCCACCTCGCGACGCTCTACCACGACGACGTCATGGACGAGGCGCTGCTACGTCGGGGCGCGGCCTCGGCGAACTCGCGGTGGGGCAACACGGTCGCGATCCTCACCGGCGACTTCCTGTTCGCGCGGGCGTCCGACATCCTTGCCGATCTCGGTCCGGAGGCGGTCCGGCTCCAAGCGCGCACGTTCGAGCGGCTGGTCCAGGGCCAGATCCGCGAGACGGTCGGTCCCGCGGCCGGCGCCGATGAGGTCGAGCACTACCTGCACGTCGTCGCCGACAAGACCGGAAGCCTCATCGGTACGTCGGGTCGCTTCGGCGCGATGCTCTCGGGCGCCGACGAGGCGGCGATCGAGGTCCTGACCAGGTTCGGCGAGCGGATCGGCATGGCCTTCCAGCTCTCCGACGACCTCCTCGACGTCGTGGCCGAGTCGGCCGACTCCGGCAAGACACCCGGCACGGACCTGCGCGAGGGCGTGCCGACGCTGCCCGTGCTGCTGCTGCGCCAGCAGGCGGCCGATGCCGCGGACCACCGGCTCCTCGAGCGACTGGCCGGCGACTTGTCGGACGACGCGGCCCTTGCCGAGGTCCGCGCTGCCTTGCGGGACCACCCCGTCATCGCCCGCGCGCGTGCCGTCGTACAGAGCTGGGCGGACGACGCCCGCGCGACGCTCGCGCCGCTGCCGGACGCCCCGGCCAAGATGGCGCTGGACTCGCTCTGCGACTACGTCGTGCAGCGGAGCAGCTGACACCTGCGCAAGATTCACCCATTTGGCCCACCCCGGCGTGTAACGCTCCCGGGCTCGGCGGCCATGTGCTGGTGAGACGCACCACCGAACCCCTGCTGGAGGACCCCCATGCTGCGACGTTCCCGGGCCATCACCCTCGCGCTCGCCGGACCCATGAGCCTGTTTGCCTACCATCCGCTGTCGGCGGTGGCGGCCCCTGCGCACCACCACCACGCCAGCTGTGACGGCCTGCGGGCCACCATGGTCGTGACCAGCCACTCGCCGCACACCGTGCACGGCTCGAGCCACCGCGACGTCATCGCCGTGCTTGCCGCCGGTCACGTGGTCAAGGCCGGCAAGGGCAACGACGTCATCTGCGGCTCCAACGGCCACGACGCACTGTTCGGCCAGGCCGGTCGCGACACGATCTTCGGCGAGGGCGGCAACGACGACCTCGTCGGCGGCAGCGGCTCCGACGACCTCAACGGCAACGGCGGTAACGA
>JAFAQI010000287.1 GCA_019246495.1 Frankiales bacterium
GCCCTCGGCTTCTGGCACCTGCGCCGTACGGACCCAGGCGCTGAGGTGTTCGGCCGCCACATCGGCTCCCGCACCCCCGTGGAGGTCTGACAGTCCGACCGCAGCATCCCGCTGACGCAGAAGGCCCCGGTGCTCCCGCCGGGGCCCTCTGTCGCGCGCGACGGTGATGAGCGTCACACCCGGCTGAACGAGGTTCGGCCGGGGTCCGCGACGAAATATCTCTGGCATGACGGGGCGTCTGGCCCGGCTTGCCGAGTTCGCCGTACGACGGCGGCGCTGGGTCATCGGTGCGTGGCTCCTGATCGCCGTCGGGCTCAACGTGTTCGTCCCGCGGCTCGAGCATGTGGTCGGCCGCGACGCGACGCCGTTCCTCCCGTCGAGCTCGCCCTCGATCGCGTCATTCGAGCACATGGACCGCGCGTTCGGCGCGGGCAAGGGCGAGTCGATCGCCTTCGTCGTGCTGTCGGCGCCCGGCTTCGCAACCAACGCTGCCGACCAGCGCTACTACGCCGGGCTCGTCTCCCGGCTGCAGTCCGGCTCGGCACACGTCGCTGATGTGCAGAGCTACGCCAGACATCCGCAGCTGCGCGCCGCGTTGCTCAGCAAGGACGGCGCCGCGACCTACCTGCCGATCGCGGTGCGCCATCCAGTCGGATCGCCGACCGCCGGCGCCGACGTCACGTGGATCCGGCATCAGGTCGCGATCGGCAAGCCGGCCGGTGTCCACGGATATGTGACTGGCGACGTCGCGAGCATCACCGACCTCAACACGAGCATCAACAACAGCATCGCGCTGGTGACGATCGTGACCGTCGTCATCATCCTCGTGATCCTGCTGCTGCTCTATCGCTCGCTCATCGTGCCGCTCGTCCCGCTCGCCACGATCGGTGTCGGGCTGCTCGTCGCGCGCGGGCTCGTCGCGCTGCTCGGCGAGTCGTTCTTGCCGGTGTCGACGTTCACCGGCACGTTCGTCACCGCGCTTGTCCTCGGCGCCGGCACCGACTACTCGGTCTTCCTCATCAGCCGGTTCCACGAGGCGATGCGCGGCGGCATGTCACCCGGTGACGCCGTCGTCGAGTCGATCCGTCGCATCGGCCCCGTCGTCGTCGCGTCGGGCTTCACGGTCATCATCGGCAGCGCCGCGATGGTGCTCGCCGAGCTCGCGCTGTTCAGCACCACCGGCCCGGCCATCGCGGTGTCGGTCTTCGTGACGCTGCTCGTCGGGCTGACGATGACGCCCGCGTTGCTCGCGATGCTGGGCCAGCGGGTCGCGCCGCGCCCGCAGCGTGCTGCGTCGGCAGCCTCGGCCTCGTCGGGGTCGGCGCGGCGCTGGAGCTGGGCCGCGGTCGGCGCGCTCGTCGCCCGGCGCCCGGCCCGGCTGCTGCTCGGCTCGACAGTCGCCTTGCTCGTGCTCGCGATGTTCTGGCCCACGTTGGCGCCGTCGTACGACACCCGCGCGCTCATCCCCGCGTCGATGGAGTCGTCGCGCGGCTACTCGACGCTGGACCACCACTTCGCCGACCGGGAGCTCGACCCGGACTACGTGCTCGTCACGTCCGACCACGACATGCGTACGACGTCGGATCTCGCGGTGCTCGACCAGGCCGCCGCCGCGCTTGGCAAGGTGCCCGGTGTCACGGTCGTGCGCGGCGTCACCCGGCCGCAGGGCACGGTGATCGCAAAGGCGCAGCTGCCCGACCAGCTCGGCATCGTCGGCGACAAGCTCGGCGCCGCAGACGCGAAGCTGCGCGCCGGCGGCTCCGGCATCGCCCGACTCAGCTCGGGAGCGCACCGGCTGTCGGCCGGCGCGTCGCAGGTCTCGGCCGGCACGTCGAAGGCGACCGGTGCGGTCGGGCTGTTCCTGTCCGGCTTGCAACAGGAGTACGGCGGACTCGGGTCGGCGGTTGCCGGGACCGGCAGCGCCCAGACCGGTGCGGCGCAGCTGCGCGACGGCGCCCATCAGCTGGCCGCCGCGCTGCGGTCGGCGCGCGGGCAAACCGCAACCGCGGTGCGCGGGCTGCATCGGATCTATCTCGCGTTGACCGCCGACGCGACGTGCGTCCACGTCGACCCGGTCTGCAACACCGCGCGCATCTATCTCGGCCGCATCTGGCGGGCCGAGCGCGACAAGCTGCTGCCCGGTCTCGCTCGCGCCGCGGCCGGCGCCGACCGGATCGGCAACGGCGACGGCACCCTGGCGTCGGGTCTCGCCGATCTGCAGTCGGGGTTGCAGCGCGCCCGCACCGGCATCCACCGGCTCGAGTCCGGCGAGCGGACGTTCCAGTCGAAGCTCTCCCAGCTGTCGGCGGGAGCGGCCGCCCTCGCCGCCGGTGCGGCCAAGCTGCCGCCCGGCGTCGACCAGCTCACGTCGGCAAGCAACCGGCTGGCGCGCGGTCTCGCGCAGGCTTCGTCGTACCTCAACTCCACCGCCCGCGGCGCGTCGGCGGCGAACATCTCCGCGTTCTACCTGCCGGCGAGCGCGCTGGACGATCCGCGGTTCGCGCTCGCCCGGGACTACTACGTCTCGCGCGACGGGCGCACCGCGCGGTTCATGGTGTTCACCCGCGACGCGCACTCGCGGATCGGCGCCGAGAAGACCGCCGTCGACATGGCGTTGCGGCATACGCCGCTCGCCGGCGCTGCCGTCGCCGTCACCGGCCCGACCGCCGTGTCCGACGACATTCATCACCTCGCCGACCACGACCTGATCCTCGTCGCGCTGCTGACGCTCACGACGGTGTTCCTCATCCTCGTGCTGCTGCTGCGCGCGCTGATCGCGCCGCTCTATCTGCTCGCGTCGGTCGTGCTCTCCTACGGCGCGGCGATGGGCATCACCGCACTCGTCTGGCAGGACCTGCTCGGCCGGCCGATCGACTTCACCACGCCGCTGCTCGCGTTCGTGATCCTCGTCGCGGTCGGTGCGGACTACAACATCCTGCTGATGTCGCGCGTCCGCGAGGAGTCGCAACGCGCGACCCGGCAAGGCGTCGCGCGCGCCGTTGGCGCGACCGGCGGTGTCATCACGAGCGCCGGGCTCATCTTCGCGGGCACGTTCGTCGCGATGCTCTCGTCGCCGGTGCTCGGACTGAAGGAGACCGGCTTCGCGATCGCGACCGGGCTGATGCTCGACACGTTCGTCGTACGGTCGCTACTCGTCCCGTCCGCCGCCGCCCTGCTCGGTCGCGCCAACTGGTGGCCCTCCCGCATCCAGCGCGACGCAGCGGACAGCACCGAACCGCCGGCGCCCTACCCGACTGAGGAGGCAGGGCAACCGGCGGCGACGGCGCGTCGCTAGTTCTTCAGCGGGACGTAGGTGCGGCAGGGCTCGTTGCGCAGGCCCGGGCACGGTGGCTGGGACGTGCCCTGTGCGGTGACCCCCGGTACGACGGGCAGCACCAGCATCGACGGCATCGTCGGCGAGAACGCGATCGTCACCCGAGACGTGCCGTGCTTCGGCTGGGTGTGGCTGAAGGACCAGATCGGCTGCGCCCCGTTGACGCTCGCGATGGTGATGCGGATCCGCGTGCCCGCGCGGTAGACATGCCCTTCGTAGTAGAGCGGGATGGCCACCTTCACGAACTGGCCCTTCGGCATGGGCTTGACGTCGCGCGGCAGCATCGACGGCACCGGCTCGAGCAGCGAGCTCGGCGTACGCATCACGTTCACCTTGCTGTGCGACAGCTTGCGCTCGCTAGTGCGCAGGTAGCCGTTCTGCACGAACGTCTCGTGACCGTCCGCCGTCACCTCGCTGATCGTTGCCTGCAGGTCGACGTCGGGCGTGGACGACTTCACCCATGCATACACAGCGCCCGCACCGATCACGCCGGTGTCAGCGGGGAGCGGTGAGCTGATGTAGGAGACGGCGGTGTGCGCCGGGTTCGGCTGCCACTTCCACTCCCACTGGGAGGTGCTGCCCCACAGGCCGCCGCCACCGGTGTCCGGCCCGAAGTCCGTCAGGGCAAGTGCGTGCGGGTTGGCCGTGAAGGTGTTGCTGCCGGATGCGGCCGGCTTCGCCGCCGTGAGCACGCCCTTCGCGCCGAGGTAGAAGCGCTTCGCCACCGTCGACGGGATCGGCCACGACGAGAAGGACTGCTCGAACTGCGGATAGGGGTCACCGGGGTTCGACGTGTGCTCGGGGTTGGAGCCCGCGCCGTTGTCGAACAGCACCCGGATCTCCGGCAGCGCCTCGAAGTCGCTCTGCGCCTGGGCGAGCGTCGGGTCCGACTGGATCGGGTCCGGCGGGAGGGTGTCGCTGTCGCTCTGCGGGACCCCTAGCGCCGCCTGGTAGACGACCGGCGACGAGGACTGCACCTGCGCGGCATAGACCGAGGGCGACTGGTGCCCCACGTAAATGCTCAGGAAGTCATAGAGCCGGTTGTACGTCGCAGGCGACAACGAGTCGATGTGCGGGCCGTTCGTGAAGGTGAACCACTTCTTCTTCGTGCCGGTCATGTGCGCCGCGAGCGTCGGGCAGTGACCGCCGGTCTGCTCGTCCTCGAACTGGCACGCCATGAACACCGGCACCTTGATCTTGTGCACGAACGTCACCGGGTCGAGCGGGTCGGCGACCGACGGGCGGTAGTGCTGGTTGGCCCGGATCTTTGCGAGCAGGTTCGCGGCCTCCGGGTGCAACACCTGGTTCGCCTTGCAGACCGCGTCGCCGTTCTTGATCTGGGTCTCGGCGTAGGCCTGGGTGTTCTTCTTGCCCTGGCCGGCCGGCTGCGCCTCCGCCTGCCGCTCCGCGGCCCAGGCAACCGCGAAGCCGTCGTTGCGGACGCCGCCGGGATAGAGCGTGGTCGCGGTCGCGTCGATCACCGACAGCGGTGAGATGGCCTCGAGGTGCGGCGGCTGGGTTGCCGCGGTGAAGAGCTGGCTGATGCCGCCGTAGGAGATGCCGAACATGCCGACCTTGTGGTCCTTGACCCACGGCTGGCGGGCGAACGTCTCGACGATGTCGTAGCCGTCGATGCTCTGCAGCGGCTCGAAGAAGTCGAACGCGCCGGCCGAACAGCCG
>JAFAQI010000295.1 GCA_019246495.1 Frankiales bacterium
ATGCGACTTCCTGACCGCGGCGGGCCGAGCGCAGGCATGGGTCGGTTCGCTGATCGTCTCCGGGGTGCAGGAACTCGCCCGACGTCGAGATGTGCCGCGGGCGGATGTGGAGGTCGCGCACGCGTTGCGGGAGCCGATCGGGGCGGCGCAGCGGCGGATCTGGCAGGCGCGACGGCTGCGGATGTTGCCGGCGACGGCACGGCTGCTGCGGGCGGGGGTGTTGTCGGAGCGGCACGCGATGGCGATGGTCGAGGCGACCGCAGCGGTCGACGATCCGGAGTTGGGCGGGGAGGTGGAACGCCGGGCGTTGCGATGCCAGGCGGGCTAGACCGCGACCGAGTTGCGGAAGCATGCCCGGCGGATCTTGACCCGGCTCGACCCCGAGGCGGCGGAACGACGGGCGGTGGCGGCGCGGGACGACGGAGACGTGGGGTTCGAGCCGGTGGAGGACGGGATGAGCGAGGTCTACGCCCGGATGCCGGTCGAGGACGGCTTGCTCGTCAAACAAGCGGTCGACGCCTACGCGATCACCGCCAAACAGGGCGGTGACCCCCGCCGAATCGGGGTGCTTCGCAGCGAAGCGCTCACCGGATGGGCAGCGGACTATCTGACCGGCCGGACTGTTCCACCCGATGGAACCAACGACGCGCCCGCGCGCGGGAGCGCGCCGCGCTCGGTGGCCGCCCGATCGAGATCGGCGTCGTCATCGGTCTCGGCACCGCCCTGGGACGCGACCCGCTACCCGCCGAGGTCCCCGGCTGCGGGCTGGTGCCCCGTGAGGCACTCGCCCGGATGATCGCCATCGAAGCCGCGAAGCTACGGCTGCTCGTCGTCGACGAGACCACCGGCCGGCTGGTCCACCGCGCGGCGGACAGCTACCGGCCCACCCCAGATCAGATCGCGCAGGTGCGGGCGACCTGGATCACCTCCGCCGGACCCGGCAGCCAAGTCTTCGCCGACCGCTGCGACCTCGACCACGTCACCCCACATCCCGTCGGGCCGACCAGCGTCGACAACCTCCTCCCCGAAGACCGCACCTGGCACGTCGCCAAGACCAAGACATCACTGACCGTCACCATCGATGACGATGGTTCCGCCCGGTGGAACACCCCACTCGGCCAAACCAGAACCGTCACCCCGTACGACTACCTCATGCGCGAGCAAGGTGAGATCAACGGCGAAACGTGATCAACTTGCGGCGTGCTCCTCGACGTACTCGTGCGGAAACGAGGTGCGGTCAGCAGTCTTGCGCTGGCGGCATCCGGCGTCGGAATCGCACTCCAACCAGCGCAGGCCGCAGCTGCACTCGGGTTGTCGGCAGCATCCGGCCGAGGTCTCGCCGAAACGCGCATCGGACTGGGCGGCACCTTCGTCGGGCTAGGTGTCTGGTCGATGCTGCGCCGGCGGCCGGAGGCCTACCGCGCAGTCGGTGCGACTTGGCTAGGAGCTGCCGTCACGAGGGTGATCGCCCTGCAGGTCGACGATCCGGATCCGGACTGGTCCTACTGGGCATACCTCGCCGCCGAGATCTCGCTCGGGCTCGCCGGACTCACAGCGCGCACGACGCGGTCCTAGCGTTCGCAGGCGGAACCGGCGGGCCGCGCGGTCATCGCCCGGTTGTTCCGTCGATCAGCTCGCGCAGGATGTCGGCGTGGCCTGCGTGGCGCGTCGTCTCACCCGTCATGTGCGCCACCACCCAGCGCGCGGTGTGACGGGTGCCGTCGATCGGGACCGCCATCGGTACGTCGAGGTTCGCGAGCCCGTCCAGAAACTCATCGCTCTCCGCGATGGCCCCCCGATAGGCCTCGATCACCTTCGCGGCCGAGACATCCGCGGGCACGGTCATGCTGAAGTCGAACTCGTCCGACCCGCGACCGGCGAGCTGGTAGCCGAACCAGAACCGCTCGCCGTCCGTGAGGTGCTGCACCAAACCGAGCAACGACGTGCCGGTCTCGACAATCGGCCGGCGTAGCTGCTCGTCGGACAGCCCCGACGTCTTCTTGATCACACAGTTCCGCGCGAACTTCAGGAAGGCGAGAGCCGTGTCGGCCTCTCCTGCATCGTTGCGTGGCACCGGCTCGCGCTGCGTCTCAGCCATGTCCCGAAACCTAGCCTTGCGACGCGACCGGTGAGTTCGGCCGCGCGCGACCGTCCAAGAGTTCGGAAGCACAGCGCACACCTGCAACAGGAGGAGCCCCGATGAACCCGATGGCTCGCCGCATGTACGAGCTCGTCGAACCGATCGGGCTCATCCCCTACACGACCGACGAACCGAACGAGACGATGTTCGCGCTCGGGTTCACCAACTACTGGGACCTCTACTTCGCCGGCCGGTC
>JAFAQI010000298.1 GCA_019246495.1 Frankiales bacterium
GTCCTCGAGCTGGCGGTGTGCCTCGATCAGAGTGAGCGCGCCCGGCGCCTCGTAGACCTCACGGCTCTTGATGCCCACCAGGCGGTCCTCGACCATGTCGAGCCGACCGACACCGTGTGCGCCGGCGCGCCGGTTGAGCTCCTGCACGGCTTCCAGAACGGACACCGGGCGGCCGTCAATCGCCGTCGGTACGCCGTCGACGAAACCGACGGTCACCTCGTCGGCTTCGCGTGATTGCGCCGGATCCGAGGTGTAGGAGTAGACGTCCTCGATCGGTGCGTTCCACACGTCCTCGAGGAACCCGGTCTCGACGGCACGTCCCCAGAGGTTCTGGTCGATGGAGTACGGCGACTTCTTGGTGACGTCGATCGGCAGGCCCTTCTCCTCCGCGAACGCGATCGCCTTGTCCCGCGTCATCCCGGAGTCGCGGACCGGAGCAAGCACCTTCAGCTCTGGCGCAAGCGCAGCGATCCCGACCTCGAACCGCACCTGGTCGTTGCCCTTGCCGGTGCATCCGTGGGCGACGGTGGATGCGCCGTGGTAGCGCGCGGCGTCGACCAGGTGACGCGCGATGAGCGGCCGGGACAGTGCCGACACGAGCGGATAGCGGTCCATGTAGAGCGCGTTGGCCTTCAGTGCCGGAAGGCAGTAGCCGTCCGCGAACTCCGCACGCGCGTCGACCACGACGGCCTCGACCGCGCCACAGTCCAGAGCGCGTTGCCGGATCACGTCCAGGTCCTCACCGCCCTGACCGACGTCAGCTGCGACCGCGACGACCTCGGCGCCGGTCTCGGCCGCGATCCAGCCGATCGCGACGGAAGTGTCCAGGCCTCCGGAGTAGGCGAGGACGACGCGTTCAGTCATGTGTGCAGGTTCTCCGTCTCTGTGTCGGACTACTTCAGGCGCCGGACATCCGGCGCAAGCGCTCGGCGAGGGCGGTGCCGCCGGCGGGGTCACGCGCAACCAGGAGCACCGTGTCGTCACCGGCGACGGTGCCGAGCACGTCCGGTAGGTCGGCACGGTCGATGGCGGAAGCCAGCAGGTGCGCGCCTCCCGGCGGCGTGCGTGCAACGACCAGGTTGGCGCTCACCTCGACCGACACGAGCAGCTCGGCAGCAAGCCGCGACATGCGGCCGTCGGTGTCGTCCGACAGAGCGCGCAGCACCGGACCGGGAGCCTCGGTAGGCACCGCGTAGACGGTCCCCGCGCCGGCTCGTCGTACCTTCACCGCGCCCATCTCCTCGAGGTCGCGGGACAGCGTCGCCTGCGTGACCGCAACGCCTTCGGACGCGAGCAGCCGGGCCAGCTCGGTCTGCGAGTGCACCGGTGAGGCGTTGATGAGCGCGGCGATCCGCGCCTGCCGCGACGTCTTGCCGAGACTCGTCCGGTGGGGAACGGTCACGTCCTCCACCCCACCCACCACCCAACAGTGGACCGGCTTCGCCGCGTCATGCTTGCCCCAACAAGAAAGCGAGCAGCGCCTTCTGTGCGTGCAGGCGGTTCTCGGCCTGGTCGAACACCACGCTGTGCGGTCCGTCGATGACGGCGGCCGCGATCTCCTCGCCGCGGTGGGCGGGCAGGCAGTGCATGACGATCACGTCGTCGGCCGCAGCCTCCACCGCCGCCTCGTCCAGCGCGTAGGGCTGGAAGACGAGCTGCCGGCTCGTCGCCTCGGTCTCCTGTCCCATGGAGGCCCACACGTCGGTGTAGAGGACGTCGGCGCCGGCGGCCGCCTCGTGCGCGTCGTTCGTCACCATCGCCGAGCCGCCACTCGCCTCGTTGATCTGGTTGGCCCGTCGTACGACCTGATCGATCGGCTCGAACCCCGGAGGCGACGCGACCCGGACATGCATCCCGGCGAGTGCCCCGGCAAGCAGCAACGAGTGAGCCATGTTGTTGCCGTCACCGAGATACGACAGCGTGACGCCCGCGAGACCGCCCTTCTTCTCGCGGATGGTCTGCAGGTCCGCGAGTGCCTGGCACGGGTGCGCGTAGTCGGTCAGTGCGTTGACGACCGGGACGCTCGCTGCTTCCGCCAGTGCCTCGATGCGGTCCTGGCCGAACGTGCGGATGACGATTGCAGCGACGTAGCGGGACAGCACCTGCGCGGTGTCCTCGACGGTCTCCCCGCGCCCGAGCTGGGTGCTGCGGGCATCGATGATGATCGGGTGGCCGCCGAGCTCGGCGATGCCCGCGTCGAAGGAGAGTCTGGTCCGGGTGGACGGCTTCTCGAAGACGACGGCGACCGACAGCGGTCCGGCCAGCGGGCGGGCACTGAACCGGTCCTTCTTCATCCGGTCGGCCTCGTCGAGGATCGCCTCCTGCTCGGCGGCGGTGATGTCGTCGTCGACGAGGAAGTGCCGCAGGGTGCCGGTCATGCGTCGACCGACGGGCCGCCGGTGACCTCGGCCACCCGCGCGAGTAGTTCGGCGACGCCGAATGGTTTCGCGAACACCGAGTCCTCACCGAGGATCTGCTGCAGCCCGGGGACGGCGTCGACCTTTCCGGTGACGACGATGACCGGTACGTCGGCCAGCGCCGGGTCACCGCGCAGCTCTTCGAGGACGCGGATGCCACCGAGGTCCGGCATCATCAGGTCCAGCAGGATGAGCTCCGGCCGGCGACTGCTGGCCTTGACCAGCCCGGCAAGACCGTCGGATGCGACCGCGACGTCGTAGCCCTCCGCGGCCAGCAATGTCTGCAGCAGCCCGCGAACACTCGGGTCGTCCTCGACAACCAACACGTGCGGCGCGCTCATGGCCGTCCCCCTCTGCTCACGAGCCGACACTAACGGCGCGCGTGGCGGCGTCCAGGATGGTCGGCAACGCAGCGGTGAACGTGTCGGCCTCCGCGGAGCTGAGCGTCAACGGCGGGGCGAGCCGGATCGCGTCCGGAGCGACGGCGTTCACGAGGAAGCCGGCCTCCCGTGCCGCCGTCTCGATCGCGCCTGCCGAGCCCTCCTCCACGACGAGAGCGAGCCAGAAACCGCGACCACGGACATCGGTCACCAACGGCCCGTCGACGGCCGCCAGCGCACCCGCCCACTGCTGTCCGACTTCTCGGACATGCTGGAGCAGCTGGTCCTGCTCGATCACGTCGAGCACTGCCAACGCGGCCGCACAGCTGATCGGATTTCCGCCGAAGGTCGAGCCGTGATCACCCTTCTGCAGCGCGTCAGCAGCGGCCCCGGTCGCCAGGCAGGCGCCGATCGGCAGCCCGCCACCGAGCCCCTTCGCGACCGTGACGACATCAGGTGCGACGCCGGCGTGCTGGTGGGCGAACCAGGCACCGGTCCGGCCGATGCCGCCTTGCACCTCGTCGAGCACGAGAAGCGCGCCGGTGTTGTCGCAGGCAGTCCGCGCGGCCGCGAGGTAGCCATCGGGCGGAGGCACGACGCCCGCTTCACCCAGTGTCGGCTCGAGGAACACCGCTGCCGTGGTGGGCGTGACCGCTTCCCGCAGTGCGTCGGCATCGCCGTAGGGCACGAACGTGACGTCGACGCCGAACGGTGCGAATGGCTCACGGATAGCGGCTTTGCCGGTCAGCGCGAGCGCGCCCAAGGTGCGGCCGTGGAAGGACTTCTCGGCGGCGACGAAGTGCCGGCGGTCCGGGTGTGCCCGCAAGGCGACCTTGACCGCCGCTTCGTTCGCCGTGGCGCCGTCGTTGCAGAGGAAGACCCGCGCGCCGGGTACGTCGAGCGCCGCCACCAGCCGCTCCGCCAGCCGGACCGCGTCCGCATGGATGTAGAGGTTCGACGTGTGTGCCAGTCGCCGCACCTGGGACGTGACCGCCTCGACGATGGCTGGATGTGCGTGTCCCAGTGCGGACACCGCGATGCCGGCGACGAGATCGAGGTAGTCGCGTCCCTCGACGTCCCACACCCGGCAGCCCGCGCCATGCGCCAATGCCAGCGTCGGCGTGCCGTAGTTGCGCATCATCACGGCGTCCCAGCGCTCTTGCAGGGCTGCCGTCGCCGCCAGGGTCTCGGTCATCGCGGGACCACCATCGTGCCGACGCCGGAGTCGGTGAAGATCTCGAGCAGCAGCGCATGCGGCACCCGGCCGTCGAGCACGTGCGCGCTTGCGACACCGCCGCGCACCGCACGCAGACACGCCTCCATCTTGGGACTCATGCCGCTCGTGAGGTCCGGCAGCAGCTTCTCGAGCTCGTCCGCGGTGAGCTGGCTGACAACCTCGGGCTCGCCGTCGCCCTCGGCAAGGGGCCATTGCGCGTAGAGCCCCTCGACGTCGGTGAGCACGACGAGCTTCTCCGCTCGCATCGCGACGGCGAGAGCAGCGGCAGCTGTGTCGGCGTTGACGTTGTAGACACCGCCGTCGTCGCTGCGCGACACACTCGACACGACCGGAATCCTGCCGTCGTCGAGCAGTCCCTGTACGACGCCGGCGTCGACGTGGACGACGTCTCCGACGAGACCGATGTCGACCTGCTCCCCGGCGACCACCGCGCCCCGGCGTACGGCGGTGAACAGCCGGGCGTCCTCGCCGGACAGGCCGACGGCGAAGGGGCCGTGCTGGTTCAGCAACCCCACGATCTCGCGTTGCACCTGCCCGACGAGCACCATCCGGACGACGTCCATCGTTTCGGGAGTCGTGACCCGCAACCCACCGGCGAACTCCGGCTCGATGCCGAGCCGGTCGAGATGTGCGGAGATCTGCGGACCACCGCCATGCACGACGACGACCCGGATGCCGGCGTAGCGCAGGAACACCACGTCCTGCGCAAAGGCCTCGCGAAGCACGTCGTCGGTCATCGCGTTGCCGCCGTACTTCACGACCACCGTGCGGCCATGGAAGCGCTCCAGCCACGGCAGCGCCTCCACGAGCGCGGCCGCCTTCGCCATGGCTGCTGTCGAACGGGTCATGTGGAGTACGCCGAGTTCTCGTGCACGTAAGTCGCCGTGAGGTCGGTCGTGCGAACGGTCGCAGCGGATGTGCCCGCGTGCAGGTCGACGGTGATCGTCACCAAGCGGTCGGTCATGTCCACCAGCGATCGTGGCTGGTCTGCCGCCCCGCCCCGGCACACCCAGATGCCGTTCATCGCGACGTCGACAGCATCGGCTTCGAACGCCGCTTCGGTCGTGCCAAGAGCGGCCAGAACGCGGCCCCAGTTGGGATCCATGCCGTGGATCGCGCACTTCAGCAAGCTGCTCCGGGCGATGGCCCTGCCGACATCGACCGCGTCGTCCTCGGTCGCCGCGTTGCGGACATCGATGACGATGTGCTTCGACGCCCCCTCCGCGTCGTCGACGAGCTGGCGAGCCAGGTCGTCGCACACCGAGAAGACGAGATCCGCGAGATCGGTCGCGTCGAGGCGTTGCCCGCTCGCGCCGCTCGCGAGCAGCAGCACCGTGTCGTTCGTCGACAGGCAGCCGTCCGTGTCGACCCGGTCGAACGTCCGGCGTACGCCGTCGCGCAGCGCCTCGTCCAGGTCGGCGGCGTCGGCGACAGCATCGGTGGTGAGGACGCACAGCATCGTTGCAAGGGCGGGAGCCAGCATGCCGGCGCCCTTCGCCATCCCGCCGAGTGTCACGCCGGAGCGGGTGGCGACCGCGGTCTTGCGAACGGTGTCCGTCGTGCAGATCGCCTCTGCCGCGTCATCTCCGCCGTGCGCTGATAGGCCTGCGGCCGCCTTGTCGACGCCGCCCAAGAGCAACGGAAGCGG
>JAFAQI010000339.1 GCA_019246495.1 Frankiales bacterium
GTTGGAGACGGAGATCGCACTGACGCCCGCGTCGACCGCAGCCTTCGCGTCGTCGACGCGCATCACGCCCTTGAGCATGAACGGGCCGCCCCACTCCTTGCGCATCCACGCGATGTCGTCCCACGACGCCGGCGGTGTCTGCATCCACTCGCCGTACGCACCGAAGAACGTCGGCGCCGGTTGCCCGGGAGCAGCCAGGTTGGGCACGGTGAGATCGGGCGGGCCGCCGTTGCGCATGAACTGCGCGAGGTACGCCGGGCGACGCAGCACCTCGGGAGCGAAACGGGCAATCGCGCGGAGGTCCATCGACTGCGGAATCGCCGGGCTCCCCCAGTCGCGGCTGTGCGAGAACGACCAGTCGAGGGTGAGGATCAGCGCGCCCGCGCCGGCACTGCGCGCCCGGTCCATCCGACGCACGATGTCGTCCCGGGTGCCGTTCCAATACATCTGGAACAGCACCTGCGGATTCGCCGCGGCAACCTCTTCGATGGGCTTGCTGGCGAACGAGCTCAGCCCGATCGCGGTTCCACGAGCCGCGGCCGCGCGCGCCACCGCGACCTCGCCGTCCGGATGCACCGCCTGCACACCGGTCGGCGAGATCAGCACTGGCAAGGCGAGGGTCTGCCCGAGCACCTGCGTCGACAGGTCGCGCTGCGCGAACAGTCCACCGACATGTGGCGCGAATCCGAGCTCGCCGAACGCCTCGATGTTGTCGCGATAGGTGATGCCCGCCTCGGAGCCGGCGAGCAAAGCGCTGTAGACCGAGGGCGGCAGCCGCCGCTTCGCCCGGCGTTCCGCCTCGGCGACGGTCTCGAACCACGGGTTGCGCGCCATCAGCCGGCGCCCACCCGACGTGAGAGCGGGACGAGCACCGGGGCGCGGCGCGAGTGACCCGAACCGGTCTCGGGGCGAGCACTCGCCGCGAGCAGCGCTGCCTCGCCGTGGCCGTGCACGCATTCCGGGTCGGGCCCGTCGAGCGGCAGGCCGGTGAAGAACTTCGCGGCCATGCATCCGCCGCGGCAGGCGTCGTACGAGCCGCAGCTTGCGCACGCGCCGGCCGAGTCGGGCTCGCGCAGCTCGGTGAACAGCGCCGACTCGCGCCAAACCTTGGTGAAGCCGCCGGCGTCCCGGACGCTGCCCGCCTTGAACTGGTCGTGCAGCACGAAGGGGCAGGCATAGACATCGCCCACTGGATCGATCAGGCAGACAACGCGACCGGCGCCGCAGAGGTTGAGCCCCGGCAGCGGCTCGCCGAGCGCCGACAGGTGAAAGAAGGAGTCACCGGTGAGAACGGTCGGGTGGTCGAGCAGCCAGTGATAGAGCACGCGCTGCTGTTCAGCCGTCACGTGCAGCTGGTCCCACACATCAGCACCGCGACCGGACGGCCGCAGCCGCGTAAGCCGGAGTTGCGCGCCGTAGCCCTCGGTCAACGCCAGGAAGTCGTCGAGCTGCTCGACGTTGTCCCGCGTCACGACAACCGACACCTTGAACTCGCCGAACCCTGCGTCGGCGAGTTTGCGCATCGCAGCGGTCGCGACGTCGAACGACCCGACGCCGCGGATCGCGTCGTTCGTCGCCGCGTCGGCGCCGTCGATCGAGATCTGTACGTCGACGTAGTCCGTGCTCGCGAGGCGGCGCGCGATCGCCGGCGTGATGCGTGACCCGTTCGTCGAGAACTTCACGCCGACCTTGCTCGCGACACAGTGGTCGAGCAGCGCGAAGAAGTCCGGCCGGAGCGTCGGCTCGCCGCCGCCGATGTTGACGTAGAAGACCTGCATCGCAGCGAGTTCGTCGACGACAGCGAACAGCTCATCAGTGGTCAGCTCACGCGGGTCACGGCGACCGCTCGACGACAGGCAATGCACGCACGACAGGTTGCAGCCGTAGGTGAGCTCCCAGGTCAGGCAGATCGGTGCCTCGAGTCCGCGGCTCAGCCGGTCGGTGACCTTCATCGCGCCACGTCACCAGATGACTCGACGCCGGCCAGGTCGACCAGCACCTCCGCCTCCGCAAGGCGCGCGAGTGCCGATCGATAGACGTCTCGCCGCGCGGCCGGCACTCCCGCCGCATCGAGGGCACTCTCGACGTCGTCGTGGTCGCCGACCGACCGCACGACTGTCACGAGGGTGTCGTCGTTGAGGAACGTGAGCCGGCGGTTGCCGTAGTGGTAGGCGAGCGCGCCGAAGGTCTCGGTCCGCAGGCCGACCTGCGGATGCAGCGCATAACGGGTCAACGGATGCCGGCTCAGTAGACGCCGCACATGCCGTCGATGGAGATCTCCTCGACCAGCACCTCGGCGAGGACGTCGTCGCCTGCGGCCTCGTGGGCCGGCTCGGTCTCCACCACTGCGGGGACGGTCTCGGTGAGCGCCTGTGTCATGCCGGCCTCCAGTCGTCGGGGTGTGTCGAATATTGGCACAGGGTGCCACTACCGTCCATAGTGGCGGCATGGTCGTCACCGCGGGTCCGGGCCGGCCACGCGCGACGTCCCGCGACGACCTCGAGCGGGTGGCGTTCGAGCTGTTCCGGCGACAAGGCTTCGACACGACGACGGTCGACGACATCGCGGCAGCCGCAGGTATCGGGCGGCGCACCTTCTTCCGCTACTTCGCCTCCAAGAACGACGTCGTCTGGGGGCGGTTCGACGAGGGCTTGGCGGAACTGCGCCGCTCGCTCGCCGCCGTCCCCGAGAGCACGCCCATCGGCGCCGCGCTGCGCTCCGCGATCGTGGGCTTCAACGCGCTTCCGGCCGAGCAGGTCGCGGTGCACCGCCAGCGGATGCGCCTGATCTTCGAGGTGGCCAGCCTGCAGGCGCACTCCACACTGATGTACGCCGCCTGGCGGGACGCGGTCGCGTCGTTCGTCGCGAGGCGGCTCGGCCAGTCGCCGGACGACTTCACCCCGCGGCTTGCCGGCCACGTGCTGCTCGGCGCCGCGGTGGCGGCGTACGAGCAATGGCTCGCCGATCCGGCGGCCGACCTGGCCGATCTGCTCAACAAGGGAGTCGGCCGTGCGGTCCGGATCATCGACGCCTCGCGCTGAAGGGTTACCCGCGAAGAGCAACGGGGGTAGACCGAGGCTGGAGGTGCGATGAGCCGGTTCCCCCGGCCGCGGTGGCTCGCCTATCTCGACGCCGACCACCGCCGGCTGTCCAAGCGCGGCATGGCGGCGATGCTCGTCACGGGCATCGCCCTGGCCACGGCCGCGCTCATCGGCGTCGCGTGGGCGGCCGGGCCGCGCCGGGTCGGCCACGAGCTCGTCCATGCCGACTGGCGCTGGCTGGCTATCGCGGTCGGTGGAGTCGTGGTGAGCTACCTCGGCTACCTCGTCGCCTACCGCGAGATCGCGCAAGCGGAAGGGGGACCGAAGCTCGACGCCGCGCACGCGGCAGCGCTCGTCGCCGCCGGCTTCGGCGTGTTCATCCCGCGCGGCGGGTTCGCGCTTGACACCAACGCCCTGGCCGAGAGCAGCGCCACGAAACGCGAGGCGCATCGCCGGGTGCTCAGTCTGTCGATCCTCGAGTACGCCGTGCTCGCACCGGCGACGCTCGCGGCCGCGTCGTTCCTCGCCGCGCAACATCTCCGCGCGCAACCGGGACTGTTGCCGTCGTGGGTCATCGGTGTGCCGGTCGGCACTGTCATCACGTTGGGACTGCTTGCGTTCCGCCGGCGACTGCCCGAGAACGGCAAGCTCTGGGGACCGATCACGCACTGGCTCGACGCGATCCGGTGCACGTTCTCGGTGCTGCGGTCGGTGCGCCGCGGCCTGCTCGCGTTCATCGGCATGGCGATCTACTGGGCCGGCGACATCGCCGCGCTCGGCGCGTGCTTCACAGCGATCGACGGCAACCGGCCGCGGTTGTCGATCCTCGTCGTCGGCTACGCGACCGGCTATGCGTTGACCCGCCGCAGCCTGCCGATCGCCGGCGCCGGTGCAGTCGAAGCGTTGCTGCCGTTCGCGTTGAGCTGGGTCTCGCTTCCCCTTGCGAGCGCGGTGCTCGCCGTGTTCGCCTACCGGCTGTTCAACCTCTGGCTTCCGGTGCTGCCGGCGGCGGCCGGCATGCGGCACCTGCGGCGCAGACCGGTGACCAGCGGCGCCACCTAAACTCCGCGCATGCGCAAGTCGTTGCTGCCGATCACCGTCGCGGCGGCAGTCGTCGTCGCGCTGCTTCTCGTCGCGCTCATCGGTCGCCACTCCCGCGCCCCGTTCACACCCGCACAGCTCCACGCCCGGCTAACCGGACTGCAGGTGGTGCAGCCGACCGACGACGTGGCAAGCAATGTGGTCGCGGCCGAACGCCGACTCGGCGGCGGCGCGACGCCGCCTTTGGTCAAGCCGGTGCGGCAACAGCAGTACGTCGTGGGGCGCGTCGACGTCGACCCTGGTCACACTGGCGGCGACCTCTCGCTGATCGTCGTGGACAACCGGACGCACACGGTCGTGAGCAAGATGTTCGCCGCCGTTCGGCCGAGCAAGAGCGATGGCATCGGGCAGGGGTGGGACAGCATCTACTACACCGCGCTGCACCGCTATCCGCAGCTCGGCGCACAGCAGACGCTCGCCGCTGCCGCGTCAGCGGACACGAGCGGCCATGGGTTCGTCGACCCGATGGCAGTGGGCTGGATCGCGGGGGCGGCCACGTCGGTGCCGTTCGTCGCCGTGCTGGACAGCGACGCGCTACCGGTCACCGACGTGCACCGCGACCTGACTGTCGGCCTCATCTTCACCTCGACCAGCGACCAGCTGTGGTGGGCCACTGTCCTGCACTGACGCAGCAGGTCCGCCGAGTGGCAGGATCCCGGCATGAGTTCGGGACCGCTCGCCGGCATCCGCGTCGTGGAGGTGGCCGGGATCGGCCCGGCACCGCTGGGCTGCATGATGCTCGCCGACCTCGGCGCCGACGTGGTGCGCATCGACCGGCCGGGCGGCCCCGGCCTGTCGCTGGTGCCCTATCGCAAGGACACGTTGGCCCGCGGCCGGCGTTCCGTCGCGGTCGACTTGAAGAACGCGGCGGGAGCGGACGTCGTACGCCGGCTGGCGGGCGAAGCAGACGTCTTCGTCGAGGCCTTCCGGCCAGGCGTCGCGGAGCGGCTCGGCATCGGCCCG
>JAFAQI010000363.1 GCA_019246495.1 Frankiales bacterium
CAGACGTGTCTCTTCCGATCTCGCCGCCGACGTCAACGCCGCTGTCGCCACAGCAGCCGAAGAACGCGGCGTGTGGTGCAGCCGCGCAGACGACCCTGCGGCGTCCGCTGCCTGGGTGCCGGCCGCGGGTGGCGTCGAGGAGATCCAGGTCGCGGTGACCGCAGGCGGTGACCCGGGCCGGGCTCGTGCGCTTCGCGACGACGCCGTGCGCGCACTTCACGACGGCACGTGGCGCGCGCGCCGGACCCGCCAGTCGACCGGCCGGGTGATCCTCGTCGGCGGTGGTCCTGGAGATCCCGGCCTGCTGACCCTGCGCGGTTATCGCGCGTTGCACGACGCCGACGTCGTCGTGACCGATCGGCTCGGGCCGGTGGAGCTGCTCGACGAGCTCGCCCGCGACGTCGAGATCGTCGACGTCGCCAAGGTGCCCGGCGGCCCCGCCGCGGTCCAGGCCGACATCAACGCGCTGCTCGTCGACCGGGCCCGCGCCGGCAAAGTCGTCGTTCGGCTCAAGGGCGGCGACCCGTTCGTGCTCGGCCGCGGAGCCGAAGAGGTCGCAGCCTGCGCCGCTGCCGGCGTCACCGTCGAGGTCGTGCCCGGCATCAGCAGCGTCACGGCTGCGGCAACACTCGCGGGTGTCCCGCTGACTCGTCGCGGCACCGCGCAGTCGTTCACCGTCGCGAGCGGTCACGTCCCGCCGGGCGACCGCCGATCGACCGTCGACTGGCGGGCCCTCGCCGCCGGGCACGGCACTCTCGTGTTGCTGATGGCGGTCGCCAACCTGCGCGCCATCAGCAACGCGCTCATCGCCGGCGGTCGCCCGGCGACAACACCCGCCGTCATCGTCGAGAACGCATCGCTGCCAACGCAACGCGTCGTGCCGACCGTCCTCGGCGATCTCGCGGACGCGGCGCAGCGCGAGTCCGTCGTACCGCCCGCAGTCGTCGTCATCGGTGAGGTCGCAGCAGACGCTGCGGAGTCCTAGCCAAAGCGCGCGACGCTGACGTCAGTGCGCGGAGTTGTGCAACCGCCGGACGATTCTCAGCACAGCACCGCGCGGTGACATGCGCACCGACTGCGCGCCGATCTTGTTGTGTACGCCGGGAACCACGAGCCGCTTGCCCTTCGTCATGCCGGCATAGGCGGCTTCGGCGACGGCCTGCGCCGACATCGCCAACGGCCAGACGTTGAGCGTCAGATCCTCCACGCCCGCGACCTGCTGGAACTCGGTCTTCGTGACACCCGGGCAGAGGCACGTCACGGTGACGCCGGTCCCGCGCAGCTCTTCCGCGAGCGCCTCCGACAGCGACAGCACGTAGGCCTTGCTCGCGTAGTAGACCGCCATGAACGGCCCCGGCTGGAACGCCGCCGTCGAGGCGACATTGAGGATGCGGCCGCGACGGCGGCTGACCATCCCGGGCAGCACTCGCTTGGTGAGGTCCGTCAGCGCGGTGACGTTCACGGCGAGCATGCGAAGGTCGTCGTCCGCGGATCGCTCGTGGAAGGCGCCGTGTCCGCCGAAGCCGGCGTTGTTGACCAGCACGTCGATGACGGCGTCGGGGCCGAGCTCCTCGAGGATGCCGGTCGCGGCTCCGGCCTTCGCGAGATCGGCGGTGACGACCCGGCCGTCGGCGCCGTACGTCTCCTTCAGCTCGGCCGCCAGAGCGGTCAGTTCCGGCTCGCGCCTCGCCACCAGCACGAGATCGTGCCCCTCCCGCGCGAGGATCAACGCCAGCTCGCGACCGATGCCGGCGGACGCACCGGTGACCAGGGCGACGGAACGGTTGCTCATGGCAGTCACCATAGTTGCGGCGTTCCGGACTCCAGAGGGGCGCTCGTGCGTCGGATCCCTGACACTTTGCCCGGTCCGGGTTGAGCGCCTTGCGCGCTATGACCGACTCTTCCCCTGGCGGTTGGAGACACCGTCCGCCGGGTGGCGCGACTGTCACGACAGTTGAGAACGGGAGCGGGTCGTGTACCGGACCATCGTCGTCGGCACGGACGGCTCGTCGAGCGCGGAGAATGCTGTCGACGTCGCGGGGGAGCTGGGCCGCCTGTGTGGCGCGCAGGTTCACGTGGTGACGGCCTACCGGCCGGTCCGCTCAGCAGTGCTCGCGGGTGTCGGTGCGATGGGGGGATCGGTGGCCGCACCCGCGTGGCTCGGCGACGACGAACGCGTCGCCGCGGAGGAGGTCGTCCGCCGAGCTGGAGAGCGGCTCGCGCGGACCGGTGTCAGCGCGAACCCAGTCGCTCGCCTGGGGGAGCCGGCGGACGCCCTCCTCTCTCTCGCCGAAGAGCTCGGCGCCGACCTGCTCGTCGTCGGCAACCGCGGCATGACCGGCGTCCGGCGCTACCTGCTCGGCAGCGTTGCCGACCGCGTCGCGCATCACGCGCCGTGCAGCGTTCACATCGTGCACACGTGCTAGGTATCGGCTAGGTTTCGGCCGTGGCGCGAACGGCTCGGCCCCGGCTGCCACGCACGTCGCTGGACATCGCCGAGCTGCTCGGCACGGTGCCGCTGTTCTCCAGCCTGACGCTGCAGCAACGCGAGCTTCTGGCGCGTACGACGCGGCCGCGCAAGGCGCGGCGGGGTGAGCTTGTCGCCGCGCAAGGTTCGCCCGGTGACGCGCTTTATGTCGTCGCCCGCGGATCGGTTCTGGTGCACCGCACGGGTCGCGGCGGCGAGCGTCGCGCGATGACCGTCATCGAGGCGCCCGGCTCGTTCGGTGAGATCCCGCTCGTCGACGGCGGTCGGCGATCCGCGTCCGTCGAGGCGCTCGAGGACACCGATCTTTTCGTCGTACCGCGGGCGGAGTTTCTGCGCCTCCTCGTCGAGGAGCCGCGGATGGCGCAGGGCGTGCTGCGCGAGCTCGGGCGGATGGTCCGCCGGCTCACCGACCAGCTCACCGACGCGTCACTGCTCGACTTGCCAGCGCGGGTCGCGAAGACGCTGG
>JAFAQI010000155.1 GCA_019246495.1 Frankiales bacterium
CGCGCACTGCAACATCCGCGTGCTCGGTGTCGCGCCCGGCGCCTCCGTCGCCGTCATGAAGGTCTTCGGCGAGAACGTGATTCCGTTCAACAGCGAGATCCTGCAAGGGATGGACTACGCCGTGAACGTCGACCACGTCGACATCCTGAGCGAGTCCTTCGGCGGCAACCCGCTGCCCGACCTCGGCACCGAGGACCCGATCGCGCTGTTCAACACGGCCGCGGTCAAGAACGGCGTGACCGTCGTCGTCAGCACCGGTGACGCCGGTACGACGAACACCATCGGCACCCCGGCGACCGCGCCCGGCGTCATCGCCGCGGCGGCAACCACGACGTACCAGATCTATGCGCAGACCTCGTCCTACGGCGCCTACCTCGGCGACAGCGGCGGGTGGCAGAGCAACAACATCGCGCCGATCAGCAGCTCCGGCATCACCGAGTCGGCGCACACCGCCGACGTCGCGGCGCCCGGCGACGGCAACTGGATCGACTGCTCACCGGACTCGACGACCTACACCGAGTGCGTGCCGCCGTGGCCGAATGCGGCACAACCGCAGCCGATCCACCCGTTCGGCGGGACGAGCGAGTCCTGCCCGCTGACCGCCGCAGCCGCAGCGCTGGTCATCGAGGCCTACCGCAACAGCCACGGCGGAGCCACTCCGGCACCGACACTGGTCAAGCGAATCCTCAAGAGCAGCGCCACCGATCTTGGTGCTCCGGCGGAGAACCAGGGTGCCGGGCTCGTCAACGCCTACCGCGCGGTGCAGCTCGCCCGCTCGGTCCCGGGCAGCGGTGTCAAGCACCCGGCACACCACGAGCGCACGCTGTTGCTCAGCCGGACCGACGTCACCCGCACGGGTACGCCGGGCTCGGCTGTGTCGTTCACCGAGAAGGTGACGAACCTCGGCGCGAAGAGCCGCAAGGTGACGCCGCGGCTGACGCACTTCGTCGGCGAGCACCAGGTCGCCGCGGGCAGCGTGACGCTGAAGAGCAGCGAGCCGCAGATGCTCTACATCGCCCAGGCCGGCAGCAGCGGCTACCAGGTGCCCTACACCTCCACGACGTTCGTCGTGCCGAAGGGCACCAACCGCCTCGTCACCCGGCTCGCGTGGGACGGAAGCGTCGGCTCCGGCATCGTCCGCGGGTCGCTGTTCGACCCGAAGGGCCGGATGATCGCCAACTCGCGACCGCAGGGAGCGTCGCCAGGCTTCGGCGAGATCGAGGCGCGCAACCCGATCCCCGGTCGCTACCGCCTCGTCGTCTTCCCGACGAGCCCGCCGCTGTTCTCGGGCAAGGTGAACTTCACGGTGTTCACCCAGCAGGACGCCGGCACCGGTTCCGTCACTCCGGCCAGCGCGACGATCCCGGCCGGCGGGACGCGCACGTTCCATGTCTCCGCGACGCTGCCGTCGTCGGCCGGTGACGTCACCGCGGCGCTGCGGTTCAACAACGCCGCGGGTGCCGTGCCGGTCATCGAGCGGTCGCTCGTCACGCCGACGGTGCAACACCCCGGTCACTTCTCGGCGACCATCACCGGAGGCAACGCAAGACCATCGCTCTATGGCATCGCCAAGTGGTTCCAGTTCGACGTACCGAAGAACGTCAAGGACGTCGACGTCGACATGGCGATCGCGCACAAGGGCTACGACCTGCTCGCGTTCCTGGTCGACCCGCAGGGCGTGCCACAGGACGTGACGTCGAGCCTCTACATCGACCAGTCACCCGCGGCCGCAGACCCGGCGGAGCTGAGGACGATGCACCTGAGTTGGGCGACTCCGACACCTGGGCGCTGGGGGCTGATCATCGCGGTCACCCAGGGGCAGTCGTCGGGACAGACCTCGACGCATCTCGACGGGACGGTGGCGTTCAACACCGTGCACGTCACCGCCTCGGGGCTGCCGCAGAGCAAGTCGCACGCGATCGCCGCAGGCACGTCTCTCAACGCGACGATCCAGGTCAGCAACACGGGCAACTCGCCCGAGGCCTACTACGTCGACCCGCGGCTCAACACCAGCGAGACGGTGCTGCCGCAGGACAACGGTGTGACGAGCGGCAACCTGCCGATCACGTTCGCCGATGGCCTGCCGCAGTTCTTCGTGCCGCCGTTCAGCAGCTCGGTCACGATCGCCGCGCAGTCGCACGGTCCGGGTGGCACAGCCGCCGGGGCGCCGCGCGTCGACTTCGACACGAGCTCGGCGTTCGGTTCCCCCGACGTGCTGTCGACGACGGGGACCAACGCGGTCGCGACGATCACCCGGAGCGACTTGGCGTCCTCGGAGTACTCCTGCACGCCGACGATCGTGAAGTCAGGCGGCTTCACGGACGTGCCGACCGCAGGGGGCACCTATAACTGTGGAGCGTCCGTGGTGACCAAGGCGTTCGACGACTTCATCACATCGTCGACGGGTGACCTGTGGAACGGCGCGTCCTACACCCCGCTGGTGCTCCAGCCGGGACAGACGGGCGAGATCGACGTGACGATCTCCGCGCCGTCCGACGCGCCCGAGGGCTACGCCGTCAACGGCTTCCTGCCGGTGATGACGTTCGACCCGGCAACGATCAGCGGCGATCACCTGATCTCGTTCCCCTACGCCTACTCGTTCAAGTCCGGGGGCTGACGACCGGCAGCGAGACTTGTCAGACTCTCGTCGGGTCAGGGCCCGGCGAGAGTCTGACAAGTCCTCAGTGGGAGAGCTCAGCTCCGGGTGGCCAGCGCGCGCAGGAAGAACGCGACGTTTGCCGGGCGCTCGGCCAGGCGTCGCATGAGGTAGCCGTACCACTCGTCGCCGTACGGCACATAGATCCGCACGCTGTTGCCGGCCTGCGCGAGCCGCAGCTGCTCGTGCGGCCGGATGCCATAGAGCATCTGGAACTCGTAGGTGTTCGTCGGCCGGCCCAGCCGCTGCACGAGCGACGACGCGATCGCGACGAGGCGCGGGTCGTGCGTCGCGATCATCGGATAGCCGGCGCCCTCCAGCAGCACGCGCAGGCAGCGCACGTAGGACCGGTCGACCTCGAGCCGCTGCTGATGTGCGACCGACGCGGGTTCCTTGTAGGCGCCCTTGCAGAGGCGGACCCGGGAGCCGGCGCCGGCGAGGTCCCGGCAGTCGGCCTCGGTCCGATGCAGGTAGGCCTGAAGCACGGCGCCGACCCAGGGAAAGTCCCGGCGTAGCTCACGGAGCACCGCGAGCGTCGAGTCGGTGGTGGTGTGGTCCTCCATGTCGAGCGTGACGGTTGTGCCCGCTGCGGCCGCCGCCTCGCAGATCGCCCGCGCGTTGTCGAGCGCCATCGACTCGTCGAGCGCCTGACCCACCGCCGACAGCTTGACCGACACCTCGGCGCGGTCGGCAAGCCCGCGCTCCGCGAGAGTCGCGAGCAGCGTCACGTAGGCCTTCGTGGTCGCGTCGGCGTGCCCCACCTCGGTGGTGTCCTCGCCGAGCCGGTCGAGGCTCACGGTCAGGCCGGCCGCCGCCAGCTCGGCGGTGACGCGCACCGCATCGTCGATCGCTGTGCCGGCGACGAACCGGCGTACGACGTTGCGCGAGACAGGTGCCCGCTCGACGATCCGGCGCACCCCGTTGCTGCGCGAGGCCAGCAGCAGCACGTCGCGGAGCACGAGGTTCAGGCTAGAGCCGTGCCGCCGCTGTCGGCGGGAGCGGCCGCGCCGGGCTCGGCGGGAGCCGCGAAGTGGAGCCGCGTGAAGGCCAGCGCCTCCGCGAGGTCGGCCTCGCGGTCCGCCCGGCTCTCAGCCCGGCGGGTGTTGACCTCCACGACCACGGTGCCGTCGAAGTTGTTGCGGGCCAGCGTCTCGAGCAGCTCGGCGCACGGCTGCTGGCCACGACCGGGCACGAGGTGCTCGTCCCGCGGCGCCCCGACGCCGTCGGCGATGTGCACGTGACTTAGCCGGCGGTCCATCTTCTCCGCCATGTCGAGGGCATCGGTCTGCGACACCGAGGTGTGCGACAGGTCGATCGTGAAGTCCGGGAAGTCCTCGTCGGTCGGGTCCCAGTCAGGTGCATACGGCGTGACCGACCGGCCCCGGGCGCGTAGCGGAAACATGTTCTCCACCGCGAAGCGCACATCGGTCTCGCCGGCCATCCGCCTGATGCCCGCGAGAAAGTCCCGCGCATAGTCGCGCTGCCACCGGAACGGCGGGTGCACGACGACCGTCGACGCGCCCAGGCTCTCAGCTGCGTTGCGCGCCCGGACCAGCTTCGCCCAGGGGTCGGTGCCCCAGATCCGCTGCGTGATGATCAGGCAGGGCGCGTGCACCGCGAGCACCGGCACGTCGTGATAGTCGGCGAGCCGCTTCAGCGCTTCCGGGTCCTGGCTGACCGGATCGGTCCAGACCATGACCTCGACGCCGTCATAGCCCAGGCGCGCCGCGATCTCGAAGGCCGCCGCGGTCGACTCCGGATAGACCGATGCCGTCGACAGGGCGACCTTCGCCGCAGGAACCCGTACGACGGCCACGTCGCTAGTCTCCCCCAACCAGCCGTGCGCATAGAGTGTCCGGCGTGCCCGAGGTCTCCCTCGACTTTCCGCGTCAGTGGGTCGAGTTCGTCAACCCCGAGGACGAGGAAGAGATCTTTCGCTGCGATCTCACCTGGTTGCTCTCCAGCTGGACCTGCATCTTCGGCAGTGGCTGCAAGGGAATCGTGAAGAAGCGCGCCGACGACGGCTGCTGCTCGCACGGTGCCTACTACGCCGAGAAGGCCGACGAGAAGCGCGTCGAGAAGTTCGCCCGGCAGCTCACCGACGACGAGTGGCAGTACCGCAAGCAGGGGCTGAAGGGCGGCATCTCCGAGGTCGAGGACGGCAAGCGCCGTACCCGCCGGCTGAACGGGGCGTGCATCTTCCTCAACCGGCCGGGCTTCCCCGCCGGCCAGGGCTGCGCGCTGCACCTGCACGCGCTCAACACCGGATTGCACCCGCTGGAGACGAAGCCGGACGTGTGCTGGCAGCTGCCCGTACGCCGCACCTACAACTGGGTGACGAGGCCGGACGACACCAAGGTCCTCATCACGACCATCGGCGAGTACGACCGGCGCGGCTGGGGCTCCGGCGGCCATGACCTCACGTGGTGGTGCACCGGCGCGACCGAGGCACACGTCGCACCGGATCCGCTCTATGTCACCTATGGGCCGGAGCTGACCGAGCTGATGGGCGAGCCGGCTTACGACATCCTCGTCGAGCTGTGCGAGTCGGCGTTGAGCGCGAAGCGCCGGGTTGCCCCGCACCCGGCGGACTAGCGCGAGCCCGGGATGACGCTTCGCCGGCGCGCGGGCGACCTCGAGGCAGAGGTGCTGGCGGCGCTGTGGTCGGCCGGCCGACCGCTGACTCCGGGTGAAGTGCGCGACCGGCTCGACCACCCGCCTGCCTACACAACGGTGACGACGGTGCTGGTGCGGCTCACGGACAAGGGCATCGTCACCCGTGCTCGGCCCGGACGGGCCTATGTCTACGCACCGGCGCTCGATCGGGCGGAGCTCGCGGCCGCTCGGATGACCGAGCTGCTCGGCAGTCACCGGGACCGGGCCGAGGTGCTCGCGCGGTTCGCGGGGTCGCTGTCTCCGGCCGACGCGGCCGTGCTGAGCTCGCTGCTGCCTCGGGGATCCCACCTGCCTCGAAGCTCGCGCCGGCCGCGGGGAAAGGCCCGCCCGGCATGATCGCCGCCAGCACGCTCGCGTTCGTCTTCGCCGCGCTCTTCGGCCTCCTGGCACCACCCGTGGCCCGGCGGGTGCGACCGTCGGCGGCCGTCTGGCTGCTCACGGTCGGCGGAGTTGTCGCCGGTCTCTGCATGGTGTGCGTCCTCGGCCTGCTCGCGCTGCCGTTGGTCGGGACGTCGGTCGAGTTCGCGGAGGCAGGGCACTGGTCGGTGCACAACTTCGAGCAGCGTGACCCGACCAACAACGGGCTGGCCTGGCTGTCGTTCGCCGTACTGCTCGTCACCCTGGGTCGGATCGGCATCGTCGCCTGGCGGCACGGCCGCGCTCTGCGCGCCACCGGTCGCGCATCCCGGGACCTGCACCGGCTCGTCGGCGGGCTCGTCATCCTGCCCGAGGACGAACCGGACGCCTACGCGCTTCCCGGACGTCGCGGCTGCGTCGTGGTGACGAGCGGTCTGCTGCGGCGGCTGGATCCCGCGGGGTGGCGCCTGGTTCTTGCCCACGAGATCGCACATGTGCACCGTCGACACCACCGCCACCTGTTCGCTGTCCGCCTGTCCATGACCGCCAACGTTCTGCTCGCGCGACTCGGCCCGGCGCAAGAATTCTGTGTCGAACGCTGGGCCGATGAGAGCGCAGCTGCCGTGGTCGGCCGGAGGGTGGCAGCGCGCGCGTTCGGCAAGGCAGCGGACCTGCTCGGCGGCACTGCCGAACGGCCGGCCGGTGCACTCGCCGTCGCGTCCTGCGCGCTCGACACCCGGGCTGCGGCGCTCAGTCGCCCGCCGCTGGGCCTGCGTCCCGCTCTGCTGCTCGCCGCAGTGGGCTGCGCGGTCGGCGCCTTCACCGCCACTGCCGTGGCGCTGAACGACGCCGGGGCGCTGTTCGCGCGCGTCCACCCTGCGACGAGCCACGCCGAGCGGCCCTGAAGGCCTCTTCAGGAACTACTACGCGCTGTAGTAGTAAGGTCCGCCGGTGCTCGCACTCGTCGTCGTGCCGACGTACAACGAGGCGGACAACATCGGTCCGCTGCTCGACCGGCTGCTGCCGGCATCGACCGGCCTCCACGTCCTCGTCGTCGACGACAGCTCACCCGACGGCACGGCGGAGGTCGTACGGCGGCGACCGGAGCACGGTGACCGGCTGCACCTGCTCTCGCGCGCGGCGAAGGAAGGGCTCGGTCCGGCGTACCTCGAGGGCTTCCGGCGCGCGCTCGAGGACGGCTACGACGTCATCGTGCAGATGGACGCGGATGGATCGCACGACCCTGCCGACGTGCCTCGGTTGATCGACGCGACGTCCGAAGCGGACCTCGTCGTCGGGTCTCGTTACGTCGCGGGCGGGCGCATCGATGGCTGGGCCAGGTCCCGGTTGCTCCTGTCCTGGGCCGGGAACCGATATGCACAACTACTCCTGCCGGTGGGCGTTCGCGACCTGACCGGCGGCTTCAAAGCGTGGCGCGCGGCGTTGCTGAAGGAGGTCGTGGCGACACCGATCGACACGCGCGGCTACGGCTTCCAGATCGAGACGACCGTCGCCGCGGTCCGGCTCGGCGGCCGTGTGACCGAGGTGCCGATCACGTTTCGCGACCGCGAGCGGGGCCACTCCAAGATGACGGCGCGCATCGCGGCCGAAGCGGCGGTCGCCGTTCCGCGCGCCCGCCGCGGCATCCGGAGCAAGCGCTGAACCCCACGACCCAGGCCGAGGCCACCGAGGCGACACCGAAGGACCGGTTCGCTCGTTGGCTGCCGAAGCACCCGCTCAGCTACTGCCTTGCGGTGTTCCTGCTGACCCGGGTGCCGGTCCTGATCGGGATCATCATCGCGTCGATGCGCCCACCGAACCCGAACGTCGCCATGCTCACGCCAGTTCGGCGGGTGGCCGAGCGTGATGACGGGTTCTGGTATCTCCACATCGCAGCCCATGGCTACGGCCGGACGTTGCACGGTGGGGTCCCGGAGGCGCACCTCAAGTACAGCCCGTGGGCCTTCTTCCCCGGCTGGCCGATGTTGCTGCGCGGCGTCCACGCGGTGGTGCCGCTCCGCTATCCAGTGCTCTCCCTCGTCGTCGCATCCGTGGTCGGGCTCGGCGCGGTCGTTGCCGTGTATGCGCTTGCCGCGACCTACGCCGGTCACGACGTGGCCCGCGGAGCCACGCTGCTGTTCGCCGCCTGGCCGGCCAGCGGGCTGCTCGACATGCCCTACAGCGAGGGGCTGTTCATCGCGGCGGCGGCAGCGAGTCTCGCGCTTTTGCACCGGCGGCAGTGGTGGTGGGCCGGGCTGGCCGGCGCTGTCGCGACAGTGACACGACCGACCGGGCTGGCGGTCGTTGCCGCCGCCGCGGTGGCCGCGGTGTTGGAGATCCGCAGGCGGAGATCGGTCGTCCCGCTGGTGGCGCCGCTGTTGGCGATGACCGGCATGGCTGGCTTCCTCTATTACAGCTGGGTGCGCACGGGCGACGCGCTGATCTGGCGCCGCGCGGAAAACCTGTGGCGGCAGCAGCTCAACTTCGACGTGACGCTGCCGCACAACTGGATACGGGACTTCCAGGCCGGCGGTTACCACGAGGCGCGCGGAATCGTGCAGATCTGCGGCGCAATCGTTTTGATCGCGATACTGGTCCTCGTCGTGCGGCATCGCCGCGAGCTGGACTGGCCGTTGCTGGCCTATCTGATCGTCGGCCTCTCGTTCATCCTGGGCTACAGCGGAGTGGGTCCGCGGCCCCGCTTCCTGTTCGTGCTCCTGCCGTGCTTCGTCTGGGCCGCGCAATGGCTCTCTCGTCGTACGACGCAGGTGGTCGCGGCGATCTCTTCGCTCCTGCTCGGTGTGCTCACGTTCCTCTACCTCTTCGCAGTCGTTCCCTAGGCGGCCCAGTCCCCTAGCGTCGGCGAGGCGCCCGGGAAGTGTCGGCGGTGAGCCATACCGTCGCGACATGGCAAAGACAGCGACCCGGGAGCGGCCGGCGTTCCGCTGCGACGAGTGCGGCCTCGAGGTCGCGAAGTGGGTCGGCCGGTGTCCGGAGTGCCAGGCCTGGGGCACGATCGCCGAGCTCGGCGCGGCCCGCAGCGCGATCGTCGCGCCCGGGCCGGTCACAGCGCCCGCACTGCGGATCGCTGACGTTTCCGTCGACGACGCGAACCACCGGCCGACCGGTGTCGCCGAGCTCGACCGGGTGCTCGGTGGTGGTCTCGTCCCCGGGTCCGTCGTACTGCTCGCCGGCGAGCCCGGCGTGGGCAAGTCCACGTTGCTCGTAACGGCCGCAGCGCGGATCGCGCAGTCCGGCCGGCGGTGCCTGGTGGTGACCGGTGAGGAGTCGGCGGCACAGGTGCGGCTGCGGGCCGGCCGGATCGACGCGCTGGCCGACGACCTCTACGTCGCCGCCGAGACCGACCTAGCCGCGCTGCTCGGTCACGTCGACGCGGTGCGACCCGAGGTGCTCGTCGTGGACTCGGTGCAGACGATCAGCACGGCGGCGGTCGAGGGAACGTCCGGCGGAGTTGCGCAGGTGCGCGAGGTCGCCGCTGCGCTGACTCGCGTCGCGAAGGAGCGCCGCATCGCGACCGTCCTCGTCGGCCACGTCACCAAGGAAGGGGCGATCGCCGGCCCCCGCGTGCTCGAGCACCTCGTCGACGTCGTGCTGCATTTCGAGGGAGACCGGCACTCGCGGCTGCGTCTGGTCCGGACCGTGAAGAACCGCTACGGCCCCGCTGACGAGGTCGGCTGCTTCGACCTCACCGACCGGGGCATCGTGGGCCTTCCGGACCCGTCAGGGTTGTTTCTCTCGCGGGTCGCCGATCCCGTGCCTGGCACGTGCGTGACGGTCGCGATGGAGGGCCGACGGGCTCTCGTCAGCGAGGTGCAGGCACTCGTCGTACCCATCAACACTCCAAACCCGCGGCGCGCGACGAGCGGCCTCGACGCGGCGCGGGTCGCGATGATGCTGGCGGTGCTCGACCGCCGTGGCGGGCAGCGGATCGGCACCGCCGATGTGTATGCCGCGACTGTCGGCGGAGTCCGGCTGGCCGAGCCCGCGGCGGACCTGGCGATCGCACTCGCCTTCGCCAGCGCGATCCGTGACCGGCCGCTGCCGGGCGACGTCATCGCGGTCGGCGAGGTCGGCCTCGCCGGTGAGGTGCGGCCCGTCGGTGCGCTCGTGGTGCGGCTTCAGGAAGCGGCTCGCCTCGGGTTTCGGCGTGCGCTCGTCCCGGAGGGCTGCCAGGTCTCCGTCCCCGGGATGCAACTGCTCGAGGTGAGCGACCTGCGGTCGGCCTTGCTGGTTCTCAACGATTCGGTATCGACTCGGCGGCCGGCCAACGTCGTACCACTCGATGTCGCGCGCTGACCGATAGACTCCGCCTCACCCAGATCGCACCCATTGCGCGGCGAGGAGTCCGGTGTCGCCCACCGACCGTCCTGAGGGCGACCTCATGCGCGCCACGCTCGCGGCTGTCGCGCCGGGGACGGCGTTGCGCGACGGTCTGGAGCGGATTCTTCGCGGCAACACCGGCGGACTCGTGGTGCTGGGGCACGACAAGGCGGTCGAGGCGCTCTGCACCGGCGGCTTCCCGCTCGAGGTGGAGTTCTCGGCGACCCGGCTGCGCGAGCTCGCGAAGATGGACGGCGCGATCGTCCTCGACGACACCTACCAGCGCATCCTGCGCGCCGCCGTGCACCTCGTGCCCGACCCGTCGATCCCGACGGAGGAGTCCGGCACCCGGCACCGAACGGCCGAGCGAGTGTCGAAGCAGACCGGATATCCCGTGATCAGCGTGAGCCAGTCGATGCGGATCATCGCGCTCTACGTCGACAGCCGGCGCTACGTGCTCGACGACTCGGCGGCAATCCTCTCCCGCGCCAACCAGGCACTGGCGACGCTCGAGCGATACAAGCTGCGGCTCGACGAGGTGAGCGGGACGCTCTCGGCGCTCGAGATCGAGGATCTCGTGACGGTCCGCGACGCTGTCGCCGTCAGCCAGCGACTCGAGATGGTGCGCCGGATCGCATCGGAGATCGAGGGCTACGTCGTCGAGCTCGGGACCGATGGCCGGCTGCTGTCGCTCCAGCTCGACGAGCTGATGGCAGGAGTGGAGCAGGAACGCGAGCTCATCGTCCGCGACTACATGCCGCCGCCGACCGGCCGGCGCAGCCGCAAGGTCGAGGACGTGCTGCTGGCACTCGACGAGATCTCGGCAACCGACCTGCTTGACCTCGGCGCGATCGCCCGGATCAACGGGTTCGGCAACTCGGCGGAAGTGCTCGACAGCGCAGTCTCGCCGCGGGGCTACCGGCTGCTGGCACGAGTGCCGCGGCTGCCCGGTCCGGTCGTCGAGCGGCTCGTGGAGCACTTCGGCTCACTCCAGAAGCTGCTCGCCGCAGGCATCGACGACCTCCAGGCCGTCGAGGGTGTCGGTGAGACCCGGGCCCGGTCGGTGCGCGAGGGGCTGTCCCGGCTCGCCGAGTCGTCAATCCTCGAGCGCTACGTCTGACCGCTGGTGGCGGAGGTCATCGCGGTCGACGACCCGAGGGCTGACGACGTACGGGCCGTTCTCGCGCGGCATCTCACGTTCGCGTACGACGAGACTCCGGCCGAGGCTGTGCACGCACTGGACATCGACGCGCTCGTCGCACCCGACGTCACCTTCTTCAGCTGCCGCGACGAGGCCGGGCGCGTCCTCGCAGTCGGCGCGCTGAAGCAGCTCGACACCCGGCACGTCGAGATCAAGTCGATGCACACCATCGCCGAAGCGCGGGGCACCGGCATCGGCCGGCGAATGCTGCAGCACCTGCTCGCGGAAGCGCGTGGGCGCGGCTGCGACCGGGTGAGCCTCGAGACCGGGACGGGGCCTGCGTTCGCGGCCGCGCACGCGCTCTACGCGAGTGCGGGTTTCGAGTCATGCCCGCCGTTCGGTGACTACCGGCCGACCCCGCACAACACGTTCATGACGATGGCGTTGACGCCCGCTCCGGATCAGCGCTGAGCGCGCTCTCCCAACCGGTCGCCGCGACGTCGAGCAACCGGTGCAGGTCGACGAGCATGACCGGTCCACCGGCATGCCGGCGGACGCCGACAACGTAGGGCGGTAGCGAGCGAGGCACAGCGTCGCCTTCCGGCAGGTCGTCGGGACCGAGCACGGCCGCCACCTGGTCGACCGCGATGCCGACGGTGTCGTCCTCGAGATCCATGACGAGGACGTCGCCGCGCTCAGCTCCGGCGGCACGAACGTCGAGCACCGGCAGCGGTGCGCCGCGCAGCACGATCACACCGGCCAGCGGCGGCCGAGCGCCCGGCAGAGTCTCGAGTCCTTCGAGCCGGACGATCTCGCGGACGTCGTCGAGTGCCGTAGCGAACGTCTGGTCGCCGAGCCGGAACAGCACGAAGCCGGTTCCTCGCGTCACAGTCGCTCCCCCCGGACCGTGTTCTCGGCTTGCAACGCGAGCTGGTGGCAGAGCGCCGCCAGCTCCGCGACCGACCGGCCGCCGAGTTCGGGAGCAACGGCGTCGAACGGTCTGCGTCCCAGTGTGCTCGCTGCCGCGCGATATGACCGCGCAGCCGCGAGGTGTTCGCCGGTGCGTTCGAGTGCGCCGCCGAGCAGGAAGTGGGCGAACCCGTCCTCGGGGTCGAGGTAGACAGCCTTGCGCAGCACTACGAGAGCCTGCTCGTCCCGGCCGAGGTTGCTCAGTGCGAGGCCGTGCAAATAGTGCGCTTCGCTGCGCAGCGGCGTCGCCGTGACGACCTCGGCGGCGAGGTCAGCCGCCTCGTCGTAGTGCCCCTGTGCAACGGCCGTG
>JAFAQI010000400.1 GCA_019246495.1 Frankiales bacterium
TGGCACCCCGTGGCGCCGACAGCCGGATCAGCGCGTCACCGGCGGAGACAAGGTCGGCGCGGTTGGACACCGTCGTGATGCTGACGGTCCCCGCCGACCGATGGCTGCCGTCGGCGGCGCCAGCGACACCTGCGAGCGCACCAGCGACGAGAGCGAGCGGCAGGCCGATCAACAGCGGCCGGTAGGGGAGGCGCGTCATCGTCAGGCTCCTGGATCGGCGGGTCGGCGGACCGGTGCGGCCCGGGACTTCGCCACACCGCCCCCAACTCCTCCCGGCGGTATCATTGGCACTCGGGGACTTCGAGTGCCAAGACGCCCGATTGCTGGCCGGGCCCCGACATGCCGATTCGACGCGGGAGGTGCGCAGTGGCCGACGACCGCAGGCTCGACGTGCTGCGCGCCATCGTCGAGGACTACGTCTCGACCAACGAGCCCGTCGGCTCCAAGTCGCTCGTCGAGCGGCACAGCCTCGGCGTCTCGCCGGCGACCGTACGCAACGACATGGCCGCGTTGGAGGACGAGGGCTACATCACCCAGCCGCACACGTCGGCCGGTCGCGTGCCGACCGACAAGGGCTACCGGCTGTTCGTCGATCGCCTGTCCAGCGTCAAGCCGCTGTCGCCACCCGAGCGGAAGGCGATCGAGTCGTTCTTGCGCGGAGCCGTCGACCTCGATGACGTCGTACGACGCACGGTGCGGTTGCTCGCGCAGCTGACCCAGCAGGTCGCGGTCGTGCAGTACCCATCGCTGACCCGGTCGCGCGTTCGGCACATCGAGCTCGTGCACATCTCCGACACGCGGTTGCTCGTCGTGCTCATCACCGACACCGGTCGGGTCGAGCAGCGGACGGTCGATCTCCCCGGCGCCATCGCCGAGGACGACGTCGCGGACCTCCGGGCCCGGCTCAACAACCGCATCGCCGGGCATCCGCTCGCCGACGCCGCGGCGTTGCTGACCGACGTTCCGGATGCGGTCGACCTGCGCAGTCGCGCCAACGTCGTCGCCGTCGTGTCGACGGTGCTCGAGACGTTGGTCGAGCAGCGGGAGGAACGTGTCGTGCTCGCCGGCACGGCCAACCTCGCCCGCACGACGCCGCTCGACTTCCCGGGCACCATTCGCCCGGTGCTCGAAGCGCTCGAGGAGCACGTCGTGCTGCTGCGGCTGTTCGGTGAGGTCACCGACGCGCAGACCGTGCACGTCAGCATCGGCGAGGAGAACGTTCACGAAGGACTGTGGACCGCATCCGTCGTGTCGACCGGCTACGGCGCGACGGACCAGCCGCTCGCCGGTCTCGGTGTCCTCGGCCCGACGCGGATGGACTATCCCGGCATGATGGGCGCCGTACGCGCCGTTGCTCGTTACGTCGGGCAGATCCTGGCCGAGGGCTGACGCGGCGATGGCCCCCCGCGACTACTACGGCATCCTCGGCGTGCCGCGCAACGCGACGCCCGACCAGATCAAGAAGGCCTACCGGCAGCTCGCGCGTGAGCTGCACCCCGACCTCAACCCGTCGGCCGAGGCGCAGGAGCGGTTCAAGGACGTCACCGCCGCCTATGAAGTGCTGTCCGATCCGCAGAAGCGCGAGATCGTCGACCTCGGCGGCGACCCGCTCGCGCCCGGTGGCGGCATGGGCGGGGACGCGGGGTTCGCCGGCGGGTTCGCCGACATCATGGACGCGTTCTTCGGCGGTACGACGACGCGCGGTCCTCGTTCGCGCATCCGGCCCGGCGCCGACGCGCTGATCCACCTCGAGCTCGACCTGGTCGAGACGGCGTTCGGCGTCGAACGCGACCTGACGATCGACACCGCGATCCTCTGCACGACCTGCCAGGGCGCGGGCACCGCGCCGGGGACCCATCCCGAGACGTGCCAGACCTGTCACGGGCGCGGCGAGGTGCAGTCGGTGCAGCGCTCGTTCCTCGGTCAGCTCGTCACGTCGCGACCGTGTCCCGAGTGCCACGGCGTCGGCACGCGCATTCGCTTTCCGTGCGGCGACTGCGGCGGTGAAGGCCGGGTGCGCGCGCGCCGGACGATCACCGTCAAGGTGCCGGCCGGTGTCGAGGACGGCATGCGGCTGCGGCTGTCCGGGCAGGGCGAGATCGGGCCCGGCGGCGGACCGCCCGGTGACCTCTACGTCGAGATCGACGAGCGCCGGCATCCGGTGTTCACCCGCGACGGCGACGACCTGCACTGCCGCGTCTCGCTACCCATGACTGCGGCGGCCTTGGGTACCACGGTGTCGCTCGAGACGCTCGACGGATCGGAGTCACTCGACGTCGCGCCCGGCACGCAGTCGGGTTCGGTGCTCACGTTGCGCGCCCGCGGCGTGCCGCACCTGTCCCGCGGAGTTGGTCGCGGTGACCTGCACGTGCATCTCGATGTCGAGACGCCGCTTGCGCTTGACGACGAGCAGACGTCGCTGTTGCGCGAGCTGGCTCGGCTGCGCGGCGAGGAGCAGCCGGAGTTCACCGTGAGCAGCGCGGCCGGCAACGGCGGCGGTCTGTTCTCCCGACTTCGCGACGCCTTCAAGTAAGTCGCGCGGGTGACCCGGTGACCCCGGCGCTGTTCCTCGCGCCGACCGAGGCGCTTGCGGCGGACCGCGTCGAGCTCGACGGACCGGAAGGACATCACGCCGCGGACGTGCGGCGGCTACGCGTCGGCGAGGCGGTGTGGGTCGCCGACGGTCGTGGGTTGGTCGTGCGCGGTGTTGTCGTCGCGGTCGCGCGGGGCCGCCTCACGGTCGAGGTGCACGAGCGCGAACAAGCCCCTGCCGCCTCGCCGCGGTTCGTCGTCGTACAGGCCACCGCGAAAGGCGGCCGCGACGTCGACGCGGTCGAGTCGATGACCGAGGTCGGCGCCGACGAGTTTGTCGGCTGGCAGGCGGAGCGCTCGGTGGCCCGCTGGTCCGATCGCGCGGAGGCGCGGTGGGAGGCCGCGGCGCGCGAGGCCGCGAAGCAGGCGCGGCGGGCCTGGGTGCCGGACGTCACCGGGCCGGCCTCCACGGCGGACGTCGAAGAGCGCATTCGGGCAGCGGCACTTGCCGTCGTTCTGCACGAAGCCGCGACGACACCACTCACCACGGTTGCGGTCCCGTCGTCCGGCGAGGTCGTCGTGGTCGTCGGACCGGAGGGCGGCCTGACCGATGCCGAGGTCGACGAGCTGACCGCAGCCGGCGGAGTTGCATGCCGCATCGGCAGCAACGTGCTGCGCACGTCGACCGCGGGGGTCGTTGCGCTGGCCGTGCTCGGCGCCGGGGTCGACCGGTTCATTGGAAGCTGAGCCGCGTTCGGCGGCCGCGACGGGGTAGGGACGCCCCATGCCCAACGTCTATGACTTCCGCTTTGCGCTGGCCTACCGGCTGGCGGCGTTGCCTTTCGGCGTATCTCCAGGATCGGCGCGCGTGCTGGTCGACGACCAGACGTTCGCGGTCGACTTCGGGCGCTGGCGGTTGCGCAGTCCGCTGTCCAATGTCGTCGGTGTCGAGATCACCGGCCCGTTCTCGTTCGTCAAGACCGCCGGTCCAGCACACCTGTCGTTCACCGACCGCGGCGTCACATTCGCAACGAACGGTGACCGCGGTGTCTGCGTGCGATTCCGCGAACCCGTGCCGGGGATCGAGCCGACCGGCCGGCTCCGCCACCCCGGCGCGACCGTGACGGTCGCCGACGTGGAAGGGCTGGCCGAGCAGCTGCGGGAGCTGTCCGCTACCAGGTGACGTGGTCGGCGACCGTCGGCAGCTGCACCGCGTTGCCGGACCCGGACCAGCGCCACACCTTGCCGTTGAGGTCGGTGAGCAGGACCGCGGTGCCGTCGGACGTCACGTCGACGTCGCTCGGGGTGTCCTGACCCGGCACGCTGAACTCCGTCGTCGAGCCGTGCGAGTCGCAGCGCACGACGTCCATCGACGAGCCCGTCTGCGTCGCGAACCACAGTGCACCCGTGCCGTCGACTTCCAGCGCGGTGGGCATGCCGGAGTTGACGTCGTACGACGGGCACGCGTTGCGGGTCGGCGTCGCCGTGGTGTCGGTCGGCACGTTGTAGTCGGCGAGGTAGCCCTGGTTGCCGGTGCGCACCCAGGCGACGAGGTCCTCGGTCGTCCACGGCTGAGTCGTGGGCACGGCCCACGACGGGTCGGCCTCGATGACCGGCGGCGTCGACGGGAACTTGATGACGTGCCGGGCACCGGTCGAGTCGGTGGTGACGAGCTTCGCCTGCGCACCATGCGTTCCGGCGCACTTGCTCTCGACCAGGGCGAGCGCCGCGGTGCCGTTGCCTGCCGCCGGCGCCGGGCCGACGGCGAAGCCGGTGATGACATATCCGGTCACCGGGTTGGCCACCAGCTGCTCGGCGCCGCCCGCGGCGCTGACGGACATGAGCGTGTTGGCGCAGGTGCCGTTGCCTTGGAGGAAGTAGACGGTGTCACCGGTCGAGCCGAGCTGTGGGTCGGACGGGCCACCGCCGGGCTGGTACGTCGTGAGGTAGCGCGAGAAGGCGCCGGTCGCGGAGTTGAACTGCGCGATCCGCTGGCTCTTCACGGCGTAGAAGTAGGGCGGTGTCGTCGAGCCGGACGTCGAGTTGAACGTGACCTGGCGCGCGACGATGCGGCTCGGGCCGCCGTCCGCCGCCGATGCCTCCATCGCGACGAGGGCGCCGACCCGACCGGA
>JAFAQI010000161.1 GCA_019246495.1 Frankiales bacterium
GACCGCGGCGCTGCGCGAGGCCGCCGAGGACAGCGGTGTCGCCGTACTGTCCGCGCCGCCCGCGCTCTCCTGGGGCCAGCTGTTCACGCTGCTGCTCACCGCGGCGAGCGCGTCCTGGTCCGGCGCGGCGCCAGCGTTGACCGAGACTCCGCTCGGCGACCTGTTCGCGCTCGCCAACGCCGTCGCGGCGATGGTCGGCGGCGCCACGACGATCGAGGATCCGAGCAACCGGGTGCTCGCCTACTCCAGCCTCGAGCACCCGATCGATCCGCCGCGACAGCAGACGATCCTCGGCCGCCAGGTGCCCGCCGACTGGATCGCCCGCCTGCAGGAGGCCGGTGTCTTCCGCCGGCTCTGGCAGACCGATGAGGTCATCCGCATCGCGGACTTCACCAGCGACGACGCCAACTACCTGCCGCGCATCGCGGTCGCGGTGCGTGCGGGAGGCGAGCTGCTCGGCAGCCTTTGGGTGATCGAGGGCGTGCAGCCGCTCGGCGCGGAGGCCGAACGCACGCTGCGCCAGGCCGCCGACATCGCCGCCCTGCATCTCTTGCGGCACCGCACGGCGTCCGACGTCGAGCGCCGGCAACGCGCCGAGGCGCTGCTGAGCCTGCTCGAAGGACGCGAGACCGGAGACCGGGCTCGCGACGTCCTCGGCGTCGACCCGCAGCAGCCCGCGTCGGTTATCGCGTTCGACGTCGACCCCGGCGCCGACGCGGCGGCGTTGATGAACGCGCAGCGCGTCGCCGACCTGGTCGCGGTCTACTGCGAGTCCTACCGGCGCCAGGCCGCGTGCGCCGCGAGCCGCGGCCGGGTCTATGCGCTGGTGCCGACCGAGCCCGAGGCCGGCAGCGAGCCGGTGATCGCGCTGGCGCAGGCGATCGTGCAGCGCGCCGGGCAGGCCTTGCGGCTGCCGTTGCGGGCCGGAGTCGGTACGACGACGAACGGTCCGGACGGAGTCGTCGCGTCGCGACGCGAGGCGGACGAGGTGCTCGACGTGCTGGCCGGCTCGACGCAGACGACGGTCGCGGCGATCGACGACGTACGCGCGCAGGTCGTGCTGCACCGGCTCGGTCGCGTGGTCGAGCAGCATCCGGAGCTTGCCGCCGGCCGGGTCTCCGCCCTCGCCGAGCAGGACGCGACCAAGGGCACGTCGTGGGTGCCGACGCTGCGCGCCTACTTCGACGCGTTCGGCGACATGTCCGCCGCGGCCGCGATGGTCAACGTGCACCCCAACACATTCCGCTACCGGTTGCGCCGGATCACCGAAGTGTTCGGGCTCGACCTCGACGATCCGGACGAGCGGCTCGTCGCCGAGCTGCAGCTGCGCTACCTCCAGCCGCCGTCGCGCTGACTGCGGAGACCCCGCGAGGTCAGCCGGCGAACTTCGTCAGGCCGTCGAGCAGCCGGTCGACGTCGGAGTCGTCGGTATAGACCGCGAGCCCGATGCGCAGGCCGCCGTCTGGCAGCCCGATCCGCCGGGCCGGCTCGTCGGCGTAGAACGTGCCCGCCGGTGCGTTGACGTCGAGCTCGGCCAGGAACCGGTAGGCGTCCTGCGCGGACGCGTTGTCGAACGACAGCAGCAAAGTCGGCGTACGCCGCGACGCCCACGAATGCACCGTCACGCGGGGAAGGTCGGCGAGGTGCTGCTCGATGCGCACGAGGAGCCGTTGCTCGTGCTCCTCGGCCGCCGCCATCGAGGCGCGCACGCGCTCGCGTCGAGAGCCCGCGCCACCAGCGAGACCGGCGATGAAGTCGACCGCAGCCGTCGTGCCGGCGAGCAGCTCGTAGGGCAGCGTGCCGAGCTCGAACCGCTCGGGGACGGCGTCGGAGGACGGCGCGAGCTTGTCCGGGTGCAGCGTTTCGAGGAGCTGCGGGTCGGCCGCGAGAACGCCGCAGTGCGGACCGAAGAACTTGTAGGGCGAGCACGCGAAGAAGTCCGCACCCGTGGCGGCGACGTCGACGGCCGCGTGGGCGGTGAGATGGACGCCGTCGACGTAGAGGAGCGCACCGCCCTGGTGCACCGCGGCGGCGATGGCCGGCAGGTCGGGCCGGGTGCCGAGCAGGTTGGACGCGCCCGTCACGGCGACCAGGCGGGTGCGCGGCGACAGCTCCGCGGTCACGTGCTCGACGGTCAGCTCGGTCGAACCCGGGTCGAAGTCGACCCACCGCACGGTCGCGCCCGCCCGCTCTGCAGTGATGACCCACGGGCGGACGTTGGCGTCGTGGTCGAGTCGGGTGACCAGCACCTCGTCGCCGGGCTGCCAGGTCTTCGCCAGGGCCCGCGCGACGTCGAACGTCAGCGCCGTCATGCTCCGGCCGAACACGACCCCGCGCGGGTCCGCGCCGAGCAGGTCCGCTATCGCGGACCGCGCGCCCTGCACGACCGACTCCGCAAAGCGCTCCGCCCGGGTGACGGACCCGCGGTTCGCGATCGGCGCCACCAGCGTGTCGTGCACCGCGCGGGCAACCACCTCGGGCGTCTGGGAGCCGCCCGGCCCGTCGAAGTGCGCCGCGCCGGCCGCCAGCGCCGGGAACTGCGCGCGCACCGCGGCGACGTCGAGGCCCATCCAGCAACTCTTGCACTCAACGGGTGACTTGCGGGCCGGGCGGCGGGCGCGCGGCGCAGGGGAGCGAGCGGCTGGCGTCGAAACTGTGGTCCGAGCCTGTGTGGCCGCCCACAGCCCCGGCCGCGGCAGTTGGTGCCGTCGTACGACGACGCGACGACGGCCGACCGCCAGCATGGTCACAGCCCGACCCAGCCCGAGGAGGCCAGGTGCGACGCCCACGCTGCGGTGCCGCGCTCCTGGCTGCCCTGGCATCGCTCGTGCTCGTCTCCGGCTGCGGCCTGACCCACCTGCAGGACCTGCAGTTCCGCGCCGACACCCGGCTGCACTTCCTCGCGCCGATGGACCGGGCCGAGGTGCACCAGCCGGTCACCGTCTCCTGGACGATGC
>JAFAQI010000447.1 GCA_019246495.1 Frankiales bacterium
AACCGCTGCTCCTGCGTTACCTGCGAGTGCGGTCGGCCGACGTCGCCGAGGACGTCGCCGCCGAGTCGTGGTTGCAGGTCGTGCGCGACCTCGACCGGTTCCGCGGCGACGCGGTTGACTTCCGCCGGTGGCTCTTCACGATCGCGCGCAACCGAGCGATCGACGCGGCCCGTGCAACAGCAAGCCGGCCGTCCGTCCCGATCGCTGACGTGCGCGACATCGACGGCGTACCGACCGTGTCCGCCGAGGTCGAGGCGTTGCAAGTCATGTCGACGCAGCGGGCTCTCGAACTCGTCGCTTCCCTGCCGGCCGACCAGGCCGAGCTGGTGGCGCTGCGCGTCATCGCCGGACTCGACGTGGCTACCGTCGCGGACCTCGTCGGCAAGACACCGGGCGCGGTACGCGTCGCGGTGCATCGAGCGTTACGGGCGCTATCCCGCGATCCACGAGTGGAGGTGATGTGAGTGCGTAGTCCAGACGACGACCTTGACGGCTTCATCGACGACCCGCTGGTCCGCGCGCTCACCGGGCCGGCCACGTCGGACGAGCTCGCGGGTGAAGAGCAGGTGCTGGCGGCGTTCCACGCGCGCCCGACTGGTGTGCCGCATCGCCGGTTCGCCCGTCGCATCGGTCTGGGCGGCAGCGCTGTGATCGTTGCTCTCGGTCTCTCCGGTGGCGTCGCTGCCGCTGCCTACACCTCTGAGCTGCCCGAGCCGGTGCAGCGGGTTGCGCACGGTCTGCTCGGATTCGCCGGCGTGCCTGCTCCGGCGCCGGCGCATGGCACGCTTGCCGGCGGTAGGCATCACCACGTGCACACCATGACTCACCTGCGGTCGGGAGGCGGACCGACGGTGCCGTTCCCCACTGTTGCGACGGGCGGCGGCAGTACGACGACCGGCTCGGCGCACCCTGCCGTGCATCCGTCCGCATCGCCCGCGCCACACGGCCAGACGCCGGCGGCCCACCCGGCGCCGAGCCCCTCGTCGTCGCCGGTTCCGGTCACCACGCCTACACCGGCGCCGCCCTCACCGACACCCGCTCCGTCGCCGTCTCCGACGTCGCAGTACGGCGACCCCGCGTCGTGGACCGTCACGGCAGCAGTAATGCATCCGCACGTCCTCGTCGGACATGGCGAGCAGCTCACCGGACGGCTGACCACGTCCGACGGGCGACCTGTCGCCGGACACCATGTCTTCGCGTTCGAGCACGTCGCCGGCTCGCCCGGCTGGCAGCGTCACGCGATCCGCAAGACCGGTGACGACGGCACGGTCGTGTTCGGCACCGGTCTGCTCGACCACACGACGGTCTTCGTGTTGCGCGTCGGGCATGGCGTGCACTCGGCGCCGATCCGGGTCATCGTCATCCCGACGCTGACTCCGTCGTTGAGCCCCACGGCGGACGGCAAGAGTTATCTCGTCGACGTGCCGACCAATGGCGGCGACCCCGGCGACACGCTCGTGCTGCTACGACGGCAGAACGGCAGGCTGGTGCAGATCGCAAGCGCGCAACTGGACGGCAACGCGCACGCGGCGTTCATCATTCACCGGCCACTCAAACGGCAGGTGCACTATCTGCTCCGGTTGCGTCCCACGAGGCGACACGGCCTCGGGCAGCAGCCGTTCGTCGTACAGCCGGGCTGATCCTTTCGGCGGCGCGGATAACCTGACCGCGCCATGACTGACATCCGCGCGGTGGTCCGGACCGGTGTCCTCACCGGGATGTCGGCCGCGCAACGCGGCGCGGAGATCGCGTTGGCGTTGCCGCGCATCGCGATCGCGCTCGAACGGCTCGCCGCGACGACCGACGACCTGCGCCGTCTCGCCGACACCGGCGACGAGTTGCGCCGGCTGCTGCGCGCCGCGTCGAGTGACGACCTCATCCAGGCTCGCGAGACATTGCAACGAGTCGCGGACACCGTTGCGCAGCTCAACCTCGCGGTCGCGTCACTCAACAGCACGGTGAGCCCGCTGCAAGGCGCGACCGAGCGACTCGGCCGGCTCGTCGACCGCCTGCCGCAACGCGGTCTCCGCCGCCCCATCGACGTCGAGCCGGGCAGTTCTTCCACGTGACGATCGCCGCCCTGCCCCGCTCGCGGTCCGTCGCCGAGAGCCTGGCGCTCGGCGCTGCACTCGCGGCCGCGGTCGCCGTGCGCGTCGCCGTGGCCGGACCTGGTGGACCCTCGTCCATCGGCGCAGGGTTGGTGTTCGCAGCGATCCTTGCTCTGTACGTCGGTGCCTGCCGGCCGGTGACACGTGTCGACCGGCGCACAGTCGTCCTTGGCCTCGCCGGCGCGGCGGTGCTCGTCGTACCCGCGCTCCTTGTCCGTGGCGTCGCCGCGCAACATCCGGGTGGGAGCTACCTGCGCTGGTCGGTCGCGGTGGCGATGGTGGCTGCGACCGAGGAAGCCTTCCTGCGCGGCGCGCTGTTCGCCGCCCTCGACCGTTGGCGGGGGACCGACGTAGCGGTGGTCGGTGCTGCTGTCGCTTTCGCGGCGCTGCACGTGCCGCTCTACGGCTGGCACGTCCTTCCGCTCGACCTTGCGGTCGGACTGCTGCTCGGTGCACTACGGGTCGCAAGCGGGTCATGGACCGCTCCGGCGATCGCGCACGTCGGTGCCGATCTGGCGGGCTGGTGGTTGGTGTGACGGCGCGGCGCTGGCTGCTTGCGGCGGTCGCCGCACTTGCGGCGGTCTGGGTGGTCGGGCCGGCCACCGCGCCGATCTACGACGGGATCGGCAGCCCGGACCAGCCCTACCGCTACGTGAAGGCGCCGCCGGGCTACAAGGGCGACGGCAAGAAGCCAACGACCGCCACCCAGGTCATCCCGGTGGTCAACGGCAAGAACCGCGCGGGCTACCTCAACAGCGGCGAGTACGGCCCGCAAGTCGACGTCTACGTCCAGCCGGGCTCGCTCGGGGTGCCGCCCGGCGCGACGTCGGTCACCCTGAAGGCGACCCCGCTCGCGCCGTCGGCGCCGCTGCCGAAGGTCGGGACGATCGTCAGCAACGTCTATCGCATCACCGCCCTGGCGGGGACGACACCGGTGCCGATCACCGGCACCGGTGAACGCGGCGTCTACATCCAGCTGCGCGCACCTGACGCCCGCCAGCCGGGGCCGGTGTTCGAGCACCGCACCGCGGCGGGCTGGCAGCGAGAGAAAACCGCGCGCTCCGGCAACGACATCTACCAGTCGCCCGGGATACGGGAGTTCGGCGACTGGGCGCTCGTCAAGCTGCCCGCCGCCGCTTCGGCGAAGCGGTCAGCCGGTGGCGGCGTCAATGTCGGCTTGCTCGCCGCGGGCATCGGGGTGCTGGTCCTGGCGGGTGTCATCCTCGTGATCCGCCTACGGCGGACCCGCGGCGTGGCACTCTGAGCAGACCATGTATTCGCTCGTCAACGTCGCCGTCGTGGTCCGCGACCTGTCGCGGCACCAGCACGGGGTCGCCCTGACCAACGACCTGCTGCACGTGCTCGCTCTCGACGACGCGGCACTCGCCGAGCTCGACGCCTTGCCACCACCACAGGACGCAGGCGTGCTCCGCCGGGTCCTGCTCGACTCCGTCTCCGTCGAGTCGCCGGCCCTCCAGCTGATGGCGACGGCCCGGGCCGCGTCGGAGACTGCCGGTTTCGCTGCATGGTCGGAGTCGCTGGGCCTGCTCGAAGCGGCGCCGATGGGCGGCTGGACCGAGCTGCATCGCTGGGTCAATGACGAGCTGCTCGAGGCCGCGTGGGACCGCGTCGGCGACGTCGCCGTCGTACGACGTCCCGGGGCGCTCGCCGTCGTGGACGACGGCCTTCTCACGACCTACACCGAAGCCGGACCCGACCACCCGCTCGCCCGCCGGTGGCGCGCGTGGACCGGTGCGCATGACGTCGCGCCCATCTCGCACGACGCCGTCGCTCGCGTGGTCGACATGGTTGCGACGGCACCGCCCGAGGCGCTGGCCGCGGCCGGCGACGCCCTCAACCGGGCCCGGGCCCAGGGCTGGTCCTGGCCGCTCGCCATGCACGACGCGTGCTGGGCGATCCAGCTCACCGGCCGCACGTCCGCGGCAGCGGTTGGCCAGCTGCACGGGCTGCGGGCGCTGCTGTCCAGCGGCGGGCGGACGCCCCGGCCCGACGTCGTCGCGGCCGTTGTCGCTGCGATCCACGCGACGGTCGCTGCCGGCCTGCTCGCCTCCGACACGGTGGCTTCGATGTGCCGGCCGTTGCTCGGACAGCTCGGCTGATGGAGGAGGCGGTCGCCGGCGAGGTCGTCGAGCTCCTGCGGGCCCGGCGCATCTTCGCGAACGTGAACCGCCGGGCCGGTGTCTACAACGTCGGTGTCCGCGTGGTCATCCCCGACGGGCGCGAGGCGATCTGGGACAACGACGGCGCCGCGGGTCTCGAGGCGATGGTCTTGCGCGACGGTGTGCTGGTCGGGTTCGTGCCGCAGATTCCGGATAGTGACGACCTCGACGCGGCGAGCATCGCCCGGATCATCGCGGACGCCGACTACGACGCACCGCCCCCGCCGGCGCCTCCCTCGACCCGCTCGCCACAGCAGCCGCCGGCGCCGCGGACCGAGGTTGCGCCTGCCGGCCGGACCAGTTGGCGGGACCGGCTCCGCCGACGCTGACGCGGGTCAGCCGCGCCCGATCCCTAGCCCGATTGCTCAGCTCCGATCCTCAACCAAGAGGTCCGTGCTGAAGCTCGGCGTCCTCGACCACGTGACGAAGCAATGGCGCGAGCTGGCGCAGTTCGGCGACGTGCAGAGCCGTGAGGTTCTGGATCGCCTGCTCGCCCTGCGCGGTCAGGCTCAACCGGACGACGCGGCCGTCCTGACCGTCGCGGTGCCGTTCGACGAAGCCCAGCGACTGGACGCGGTTCACCAGCTCGACGGCGCTGTGGTGCCGCAGCAGCAGCGCCTCCGCGATCTCGCCGATCGTCGGAGCGTCCGCGCCCGCGTGCCCCTTCACCGCGAGGAGCAGCTGGTGCTGAGCATGCGTCAGCCCTTCGCCACGCGCCTGTTCCTCGCTCCACCGGTTGAACCGGCGCAGCGCGATGCGGAACTGCAGAAGTGCCTGAAAGTCCGCGTCGGCCATCGGCTGCATGCAAGAAGGTGTAGCAAAAGGGCCCGCGCCCGGCCAGTTCGGGGCAGGTCCTGCCGGGTAAGGGAACCGCGAGGACACCGACCCACAGGAGATCCGCGTGCTACGACGCCTCGCCCGACCACTGCTCGGCGTGACCTTCGTCGCTGCCGGTGCGGACGCCCTTCGCGACAGCGAGCGGCGTACCCGCAACGCCCGCTCGCTCGGTGTCCCGGAGCCGCAGTCCGCGACCCGAGCCATCGCCGGCACACAGGTGGTGGCCGGTGCGCTGCTCGCGTTGAACCGCTTTCCCCGGCTGACGTCGCTCGCGCTCGCGCTGACCGTGGTGCCGGAGGCCGCCACCGGTCACGCGTTCTGGTCCGAGTCGGACAAGCAGGACCGGCAGACCCAGCGCAGCCTCTTCGTGCGCGACCTCGGCCTGCTCGGCGGACTGCTCGTGTCGGTGGCCGATACCGGTGGCCGCGAGTCGGTGCCGCACCGGGCCCGTCGTACGGCGCGGCGCGCGACTAAGAGAGCCGCGAAACAACTTCCCTGACAGCGGCGGCCGCGTCGGTCGCCGCGATCGGCTGGTCGCCGGCGGGTGGCCCGTCGACGCGCCAGCCGTCGAGCACGACAACCGGCCGGTTCATCCGCCGGGCGAGAGCGATCTCGCTCAACGTGCCCCACGACCCGCCGATCGCGATGACCGCGTCGGCCGACGCGACGACGACGTTGCGCCCCTGACCAAGGCCGGTCGGCAGCGCGATCGTCACGGCGTCGTTCGCCGCGTTCGCATCCGTCCCGGGAAGTACGCCGATGACCGTGCCTCCGTGCTCGGCAGCGCCGGCACCGGCGGCGGCCATCACGCCGCCGAGCCCGCCGGTCACCACGGCGTAACCGGCATCGGCAAGGCCCGCGCCGACATCGCGCGCCGCGCGCAGCAACCCGGGGTCGGTGCAGTCACCGGGGCCGATGACGGCGACCGTCCGGCGGCGGTCAACGCGGGGTGACGACACGGCTCTCGACGAGGACCTTCAGCCGGCGCAGCGTGTCGCGGATGGCTCGGTCGTTGCGGGCGACGAGCCCGGTGCGTTGATAGGCGAAACCCAGGTAAGCCGGCGCCCAGTCGAACGTCTCGGTCACCTCCGTCGATCCGGTCGAGCCGTCGACGGGCCGCAGGTCATAGCGCCAGACGTGCCGGCCGAAGTGCCGCCAGGCGATCGTTGTGTCCTCGACGTAGGCGACGACGGTGTTGCGGATGACGTAGGGCGCGGCCCAGTGCATGCGCATCGAGAACTGCGCGCCGAGATGCAGCCGCGGCGGCCCGGACAGCTGACCCTTCACGCTCTCGGAGCCGTCGAACAAGGCGTGCTGTGACGGATCGGCGAGGACGTCGAACACGGTCGCCGGGTCGGCGTCGATGACGATCGAATGCGAGATCTGCCGGGTCATGGCGACGACCCTAGAGCGTCCCGAAAACCGGTCGACTCACTGCTGCAGGAAGCAGACGTCGGTGTCCCACTTGGCGAAGCCGAGCCGCTCATACGTGCGGATCGCATTGGTGTTGGTTTCGTCGACGTAGAGCATCACCTGCGGCAAGCCGCGGCTGCGCAGATGTTGCAGTCCGCGCAGGGTCAACGCGGGTCCGAGTCCCTTGCCCTGCATGCTCGGGTCGACGCCGACGACATAGACCTCGCCGATCGGGTCGTGATGGTGGTCGTGTGCATGTTCGACGCCGGCATTGTCATGAGCTGCGCGCCAGGACTCGGTTACGGCGCCGTGCACCTTCGTCCAGTGGAAACCGACCAGGTGGCCGTCGCGCTCGGCGAGGAAGAAGCCGGCCGGGTCGAACCACGGCTCCTGCTCGCGCATCCGTACGTCGTCGAGCGTCCAGGTGCCCTGGTCCGGATGGTCGGCGAACGCGCGGTTGTTGACCTCGAGCCACTGCTCCTCGTCACGTCCGACGTCGAACGTGCGGACCGTGACGCCATCCGGCCAGTGCGGCTCGGGCAGCGGGCCGAACAATGACTTACGCATCTGCCAGAGCACGCGTTCGCGTTTGAAACCCATTCGCCGGGCGAGCTCGGCGGCGCCGCTCTGCTGGCCGTGCGACCACAGCCGCAGCCGGGTGCCCTCGCCGGTCTCGTGCAGCACCGCTTCGACGAGCCGGGTGCCGTGTCCCGCACCGCGATGTGCCGGAGCGACGGCGAGCTCCGCGCTCGCGCCCTCGACCGCGTCCGTCGTGTCGAGGTGCGCGTAGCCGACGAGCTCATCGCCAAGCCACAGCAACACGTTGCGCGCCTTCTCGTCGCCGCCGTAGCGCAGGTGCAGCATCACGTGTTCCGACAGC
>JAFAQI010000490.1 GCA_019246495.1 Frankiales bacterium
GGGTCCTCGCTCCCGTTCTGTGTCTGGCCCCCGCGCGTCTAGCGGGCGCCGGCCTCCGCCGTCTCGGTGAGACGGGTGTCCGTGCCCGCCGGCGTCGCCTTGAAAGCGAAGCCACCGTTGATGCGCAGGTCCTCGCCCGGCCGGCCGGCGAACAGCTGCCACCACGCCTGCAGCGTGCCGCCCTGGTCGTAGAGCGCGAAGCCGTCCGCACCTTCGGCGAATGGCAGCCGGACGTCGTCGAGGATCTCGATGACGCCGAGGTCCTCGACCTCTTGGTAGCGGACCGAGGTCGTCGCCTCACCGACGGGCTCCACGTCGTAGTGATGCGTCGGACCGCTGGTGTTGATCAGCTGCTTGACGGGGCGCAGCGTCCCCATGAGTTCACCCATGCCGTAACTGTCCCACGAATTCGGGGGAGTCATGCAAGGCGAACTCGTGGTCCGTCAGCCGACATCGGTCGCTACCGATACATCGGCACCGATGCAGGCCGAGTTCATCGCCAAGGCGTTTCTCGCCGGCTACGACGCGCGCACCCGCGAGTCCTACGCGACCGACCTCCGGCAGTACTTCACCTGGTGCGCGACCGTGCCGCTCAACCCGCTCAGCGCGTCCCGCGCGCATGTCCAGGTCTTCGCGAAGGTCCTCGAGGAGCAGCTCGGCCGGTCGAAGTCGACGATCGCGCGGAAGCTGTCGTCGATCGCCGGCTTCTACGCCTACGCCGTCACCGAAGGCGTCCTCGACCGGTCACCCGTCGCGCACGTACGACGGCCGCGGGTGTCCGACGAGTCGCCACGGTTCGGCCTCGACCGCCACGAGCTCGCCGGGTTGCTTACGGTTGCTTCTGACGCGGGCCCGGTTGCTTATGCGCTGGTGTGCCTGCTCGCGCTCAACGGCCTGCGAATATCCGAGGCCTGCAACGCCACCGTCGACGACCTCTCCGAAGAGCGTGGCCACCGGCTGCTCACCGTCACCCGCAAGGGCGGCAAGAAAGCGCGTGTCCCGCTCGCACCACGCACCGCCGACGCGATCGCGGCGCTACCGTCACTGTCGTCGTCGCGCGCGGCTGACAACACGTCCGCCGGCAGTGGGTCGGAGCCTCAGTCTCCACAGCTCGCTGCCGGCGGCAGTCTTCTCGGCCTCGACCGGTTCGCCGGCTGGCGCCTCATCCGCCGCCTGGTCCATCACGCCGGAATATCCAAGGTCATCTCGCCGCACTCGCTGCGGCACACCTTCGTCACCCTCGCCCTCGACGCCGGCGTCGAGCTTCGCGACGTCCAGGACGCAGCCGGCCACGCGGATCCGCGCACCACCCGCCGCTACGACCGCGGCCGCCACTCCCTCGACCGCGCCGCCACCTACCGCGTCGCCGCCTACATCGACGTCGACGAGCAGGACCACTAACAAGAATCTAGAAACTAGATACCGGTACTTACCGGTATCAGAGCCCCCGCCACCCGGCGGGGGCTCCTTTTTGCATTTCCGGCCCGATGTGCAAAGCGCAAAGTGCCGAATGTGAAATCAGCAAATTCCGTCAGTGGCCGCACCTACGCTGAGAAACGACCCGCGGAGGAGGCATGCCGGCAAGGCGAACGCTTCTGCTGCGACTTCCCCTCGACGACGCCCAGCGCCTGGAGATCCTCGCCACCCGCCGCGGTGTCAACGCGGCCGAGCTCGCAGAGCAAGTCGTCACGACCTGGATCGACGGGCCCGGCCGCGGCGAGCTCGTCGACGCGCTCCTCAAGCCAGCGCGGCCGCGACGTACGACGAGGACCAAGACCAACCCGGCGCAGTTGCAGCTCGTGGCCGACTCAAGCGACTAGCCGCGCTTCCAGCGGGTGCCGCAGGTCACGCACGTCACCTGGGTCTGTCTCGTGGCCACTGCGCCGACTGCTCCGGTCATCACGATGCCGGCGCGTGCCTTGGTCGATCGCCGTGCCTTGAACTGCGTGCCGCCGCAGCGAGGGCACGCGAGCCCGCCACCGTCGACCTTCCCCGCGCTGCTGATCGGTGTCGATCGAGTGGCCCGGGGTCGGGAGGCCCTGCGCTCTCGGCGCTCCGCAGCATGCTGCTCGGCCTTCGCGCGCCCTTCGGGCGTCGACAGCTGCCAGATGGCCCCGCCGACGACGACCACCAGGAGGATCACGAAGAAGACGGTCACCTGGACTCACACCCCTGTCCTCAGTTGCGCCGGAACGTAGGTGCCAGACCTTGATCGACTCAGCCGGTTGTCGCGGACCGAAGTGGCGTGACACACGGGGTGGCGACCCGTTCCAAGCGGTGATCACGACGGGTCCGCGACGCGGACTCCCCCCGAGAGTCCCCCCAAGCGGTCGCGCCCTCCCGGACGATGCGGGCCGGGAGGGCCCTGACCTGCGACAACACTGGGGTGAGTGATGGGACTTGAACCCACGACACCC
>JAFAQI010000435.1 GCA_019246495.1 Frankiales bacterium
TGGAGAACTTCTCGCACCTCACCAACAACACCGTCGACGGACCGCTGTGGTCGGTCGTCGTCGAAGTGCAGTTCTACGTGCTGCTGCCGGTGTTGGCCTGGCTCGTGGCCCGCGGCCGGCTCCGCACCGGCGGTATCGTCCTCGGCAACCTCGTCGTGCTGTCGACGGCCGGCTTCGCGATCGCCGCAGCACATGGCGCGACGGACGACCTCGTGTGGCGGACGAGCCTGCCGGTCACGTTCTTCTTCTTCACTCCGGGCTTGCTGCTCGCGTGGCTCGAGATCTGGTGGACCGCGCAGCCACGGCGCGGCCTGCCTTCACCACTTGACCGCGCCACGGTGTGGTTCGTTGCGTCGATCGCCGTCTGGCTGGTGTGGCGCTTGGTGTCCGGCAGCCCGCTCGAGATGCTCCTGGCCGCGAACTTCCTCGCCGTCGGCAGCTGTGTTCTGCCGCTGCGTGGTGGCTGGTCGATGGCGTTCCTCGCGTGGCGGCCGCTGGCGATGCTCGGCGTCGCGTCGTACAGCCTCTATGTCTGGCACGTGCCGATCCTCGAGGCGATCGAGCACTGGCCGGTGGTCAGCCGCTACTACGGCGTCCTCGGCCTGGTGGGCGGCGCGTTGTCGATCGGCGCCGCGCTGGTCAGCTACCGGCTGGTGGAGTACCCGTTCCTGCGGTTGCGCCGGCGGTGGTCGCGGTCGGCCGCGAGCGCGACGATGCCGTCCGGCTCAGCGGAAAACCCAGAACCGGAACCCGGTGAAGTTGACGACGGCATTGACGGCCACCGCGACGCACTTCGCCAGCAAGTAGTGCAGGCCGGCTGACGTCAGGCCCTCCACGAAGGCCAGCGTCGAGACGACGTTGAACGCAACGAGGGTGAAGTAGCGGACAAGACGCCGGTGGTGGTCGCCGCTCGCCTCGAACACCCAGCCGTGGTTGAGCGTGTAGTTGATGACGAGGCTGACGGCGTAGCCGATGATCGTCGCGACCAGCAGCGGGACGTGTGCCAGCGAGTGCAACACGAACAGCACGACCACGTCTGAACCGACGCTCAGGCCGCCGACCGCGACGAAGCGAGTGAGCAGCTGCATCAGCGCCGGACGTGGTTCGGCCGGCGCTGGCGCTGCAGTCACCTCGGTCATCGCGGACGGACAGCCAGCACTTGCATGCGGTCGCGGAAGTCGGGAGCCACCGGCCGCTCGGCCAGCCCGAGGCGTCGTACGGCGCCTTCGGCCGCGCGGGCGAGACCGGCGGAGTAGCCGCCGAGCCGACCCGCGTAGTAACCCGCGGTGAACACCTTGGGATGGCTACGCGCACCGATGACCCGCAGGCCCGCGTCGGACAACATTCGCGACATCGACGATCGGGTGAAGTACTGCACGTGCATCGGCAGCACGGACCACCACCGCGCACCCATCGTCCGCGCGAGCCGGCTGCCGGCGTCGGGCACGGTGACATAGAGCGCACCGCCGGGCGCCAGCAGATCGACCGCTGTCGCCACCGCAGCGGCCGGGTCGAGCAGGTGCTCGAGGACGTCACACATCGCGACGCACTGCCACGCGCCGGGATCGAGGTCGAGGCTGTCGAGGTCACCGAGGCGCACGTCGAGACCACGCGACCGCGCACGCTCGACCGCCCAGGTCGACGGCTCGATGCCGATGGCCTCCCAGCCGCGGTCCTTCGCCGCCGCGACGAGCGAACCGGTCCAGCAGCCGATGTCGACGAGCCGTCCGACGCCCGTCACCGACTCGACCCACGCGAGCCCGCGATCGGCCGTTGCCAGGCGGCCGGGCTCCTCCGCGACCGTCTCGGGATCCGCGGCATCGGCGTACGCCGCAGCGAGCGCCTCGGGACTCGGCCGCGAGGCGAGCGAGCCGTGGCCGCACGCGGCGCAGGCGAGCACCCGCTCGACGGTCTCGCCGAACCGGTCAGCGCTGGGCCGGAAGGCGCGCGCGTCGACGCCGTCCTCGACGGCGGTGGACGTCACGCGCCAGCGCGGGGTGCCGTTCTCGCCACCGCAGACCGGGCAGCGCCACGCGTCGGTCATGCCACCGCCTGCGGCTGTGCGGCGAGGATCTCGTCGGCCGCTCGCTGTCCCATGACGACGCCCTCGTTCATGCCGCGGTCGTGGGGATAGATCTGCGCCGTCGTACAGACGAAGAGCCCGCCGACCTCGGTGCGCATCGGAGCGATCCGCTTGCCATAGCCGAGGTCGACCAGCGGTGCGGCGTAGGGCGCGCGGAACGGATGCACGGCGCGCACGCTCGACCGGTCGAACGACGGCAAGCGCTCGGCGAGCGCGTCGAGCCAGCGCTCCGCTTCGACCGCGGGGTCGGCCTTGGCGATCTCCTCGTCGGAGGTGAAGTAGCGGCTGAGGTAGGTGACGTGCCGGCCGCCGTAGTCGGCCGTCGGCACCATGTTGGTGTGCTCGATGAGCCCGCCGAACGGCAGCTCGTCGTCGCAGACGTTGGTCCAGTAGACGTCCGTCACCGGCCGGTCGGTCTCGATCACGACGCAGATGACGCCGAGGCCGCTGCCGTTCCACCGGGGGTCATGATGGTCCGCCGGAACGATCGCCTTGATGCCTGGCATCGCACCGGTGTAGAGCACGACGTCGGCCGGGATGCTCGTGCCGTCGACGGTGGTGACACCACGCGCGACGCCATCCGTGATGTCGACCTCGCGCACCCGCGCACCGAGCCGGACGTCGACGCCGGCCACGCGCAGCCGGCCGTCGAGCGACTCGAACAGCTGCCGGAAGCCACCGCGCAGATAGCCGAGCACCTCGCCGCCGGACTTGCGCGCCGCCGCCCGTTGCTGGAACCGGCCCCACATCCACGCGGCCGGCACGCCGGGCGCCGCCGGCCCGAACTTCGCACGCAACAGCGGCTCCCAGAGCTCGCGGACGGCACCCGCTCCCGTCGTACGACGAAGCCAGTCCGAGGCTCGCGTGTCGTCCAAGGGCTCCCACGACCGCCAGCGCATCAGCCGCAGCGCGCCGGCGCCGAGCTGCAAACGCTGCAGAGGCTTCAGCGGGCCGAAGCGCAGCACGTCGAGCGGTGACGTGAACGGCCAGACCCGGCCGCCGGTGAGCACACCCATCGTGCTCGGCAGCCACGAGAGCGAGCTGCTGAGGCCGCCTTCCTCGATGAGCCGCAGGATCTCGGACTCGTTGGGAAAGATGTGGTGGTAGAAGCACTCCAGCGGCGTGCCGCCGATCTCGAACGACACGACGAGACCGCCGAGTGCGGGGCTACTCTCGAGCAGCGTGACGTCATGGCCGGCACCGGACAGCCGCAGAGCAGCGGCACTGCCGGCGATCCCACCACCGACGACGACGACGTGCATCAAGCAGCCCGGCCGGGAAGCTGCCGAGCCCGGGCGTCCATCGTCGACAGCCGGCGGTGCATCCACACGAGCTCGATGAGAGCGCGGGCGATGACGCGGGGGTCAGCGCCGCGGGCAACGCCCGCCTTGCGTGCGTAGTGCCGCACGCCGACCTCGACCACGCGGTAGCCGGAACGACCGAGCTTCACCATCAGCTCGGTGTTGACCATCGCACCCATGCTGTCGAGCTGGAGTCCGTCGAAGACCTCGCGACGGAACAGCTTGAACGCGCAGTCGATGTCGCGCACCGGGACGTAGAACAGCGCCCGCACGAGGTAGTTCCACACCGCCGCGTTGAGCCGGCGGAACCACGGGTCGCACCGGTTGATCCGGTAGCCCGCGACGACGTCGACGTGGTCGATCAGGTCGAGGAAGCCGCCGAGCTCGTCGAGGTCGAACTGGTTGTCCGCGTCGGTGAAGAAGACGAGCGGCTTGCTCGCCGCGGAGAACCCGGTCTTCAGCGCGTCGCCGTAGCCCTGGTTGACGTGGTGGCTTACGAGGCGGACGCGCGAGTCCTTCTCGGCCAGCTGAGTGACAATGTCCGCCGTCCGGTCAGCCGACCCGTCGTCGACGACGAGGACCTCGACGTCGTCGCAGTACTTCTCCCCCGCGGCGACCGCGTCAGCGACGGCCGTCTCGATATTGGCCTCTTCGTTGTACGCCGGCAGCACGATGGTGAGCGAGTGCTTCATCTGGACGTCGGACACCGGGCGAGTCTAGGCGCTTCGTGACGTCCCCGGCTGCCCAACTGCGCCACAATGCCTCCTCGTGAGTGCCTCGGCCTACGTGCTGGCAGCGTTCCGTCTCGTCCTCCTCGTGGGCGGTGCGCTGGGTGTCGGCGTCGCCGTCCGGCGCGGCCTTCGGCCCACCGCGCGTGGCGCGTGGTCGGCGCTGACGGTCGCGGTCGGGAGCTACGGCTTCCTCGTCGTCCTCGGCGAGCTCCTCGGCACGGTGCACCTGTTCAGCCGCTGGCCGCTGGCGATCGGGGCTGCAGCGGCCGGACTTGTCGCACTCGCTGTCACCAGAGGTGCGCCGGACCGCCCGGCTCCGGCACCGCGTGGACCGCTCACCCCGCTGCACGTCATCGCCGGCTTGTTCGTCGCGCTGCTCGGCGCGGAAGCTCTCGTCGAGCTCGGATCCGCGTCCCGCGAGGGCATCACGGCGACGGACAGCGTCGTCTATCACCTGCCCGACGCCGCGCACTTCGTCACGACACACGCGACGACGACGCTGCTTCAAGCCAACCCGGGCAACGGCCAGGCGTTCTATCACCTCAACGACGAGCTGATCCACGGCATCTTCATGGCGGTGCTGGGCCGCGACAGCATCTCGGTGCTGCTCGGGCCGATCGCCGTTGCGTTGTGCGTGCTTGCGGCCTACTGCTTCGGCACGGTCTTCGAGGCCGGCCCGCTCGCGATCTGCGCAGTGACGCCGGTGATCGGTTACCTCGGCGCGTTCTTCTCGCAAGGTCTCAACGACTGGAGTGCGTTGTGGCCGTTCCTCGCAGCGGCTGCGCTGTTCGTCGCCGCACCGCGCGACGGCGATGCGCCCCGGCGCATCGCGATCGACGTGCCGACTGCGTTGCTCGTCGGGCTGGCGGTCGGACTGGCCATCGGCACCAAGCTCAACCTGCTCGCGCCCGCGGCGCTGCTCGGCGTCGTGGCAGCGGCCGTCGCCGTACGCCGGGGCGTTGCGCTGCTCGCCATCACGGCCGGTGCCGTCGTCACCGGTAGCTACTGGTTGCTGCGCAACCTGGTCGTGGTCGGCTCACCGATCCCGACGCTGCACCTGCCGGGGCTGCCGCACACGAGTGCGTCACTCATCGACCGCTACGGGTTCTCCGTCGCGCACTACTTGACCAAGCCACACATCGTCCGGCACTGGTACATCACCGGTCTGCATGACGTCTTCGGCGTGCTCTGGCCAGTGCTGCTCCTGCTTGCCGTCGCCGGAGTCGTCCTAGCCGCGTGGCGCGGCGACCGCCCGACGTTGCCATTGCTCGCGGGTCTCGTCGCGGTCGGCACCGCGGCGTACCTCGTCACGCCGACGACTGCGTTCGGCCCGCCGGACCGGCCGTTTCTGTTCCCGGAGAACATCCGCTACGCGTGGCCCGTGCTGGCACTCGCGCTGCTGCTCCTCGTGGTCAGCCCGCTCGGGCGGCGATTCGCCTTGCCGCTCGCCATCCTGTTCGGCGCGGTCTTCGTCGGCGAGCTCGACAACGGCATCGCGTTTCCGGGGAGCACAGCCACCCACCGGGTCCTTGCCGTCGTGGCCGCGTCGCTGGTCACACTCGGCGGCTATCTCGTCCTGCGCTCCCGCCTCAGCGGCAAGCCATCTGCGGCGCTCGTCGCCGTCGTCGCGGTGGCTGCACTCGCGATCGGCTATCCGCTTCAGCAGCACTACCTGCGCCACCGCTACCGCGACACGGCCACACCGAGCGAGCGGCTCTTCGCCTGGGGGCAGCGGCTGCACCACCAGCGCATCGGCGTCCTCGGGGTGGGCTACTACCCGCTGCTCGGCCCGTCGTTCGACAACCTCGCGATCTACCTCGGCCAGATGCGGCCGCATCACGGATTCGAGAACTTCTCGACGTGCGTTGCGTTCCGGCGCGCCGTCGTCGGAGCTCAGCTCACGGTTGTCGTGATCGCGCACAGCCCGGTGCGCCCGACACCGGAGTTCTCCTGGATGTCGGCGGGGGGCAGCACCGTCGTCTACGCCGACCGGCAGCAGA
>JAFAQI010000530.1 GCA_019246495.1 Frankiales bacterium
CCGCGTTGGCCAGGAACACCCAGGCGGTGCCGACCGACGCGATCATCAGACCGGCGATTGCCGGGCCGAGGACGCGCGCGGTGTTGAACGTCGCGGAGTTGAGTCCCACGGCGTTGGCGAGCAACGACGGGCCGACGAGCTCGGTGACGAACGCCTGCCGCACCGGCGCGTCGATCGCACTGGCCATGCCGAGCGCGAACGCGAGCGCATAGACCTCCCACAGCTGCGCCGCGCCGCTCAGGTCGAGCAGTCCGAGGCCGAGCGCGAGCACACCCATCGCGATCTGCGTCATGACGAGCGTGCGCCGCTTGGGGAACCGGTCGGCGATGACGCCGCCGTAGAGTCCGATGAGCAACACGGGAGCGAACTGCAGCCCCGTCGTGATGCCGATCGCCGTACCCGAGTTGTGCGACAGGTTCAGAACCAGCCAGTCCTGCGCGACTCGTTGCATCCACGTGCCGGACAGCGACACGACCTGGCCCGAGGCGAACAGTCGGTAGTTGCGGACGCGCAGCGACTGGAACATCGAAGTGCGATCGGCGGCCCTGGCGCTCATGACCGCGAGAGCTTCTCCAGGACAGGCAGCGCCGCGGCGAGGGCCGCGGTCTCCGCCGCGTCGAGCGAACGTAGTCGCTGCGACAGCCATTTGTCCTTACGGCGCCGGTCATCGGCGAGTAGCGCGCGTCCCGCCGGGCTGGCCGTGACGACAACCTGGCGCCGGTCGACCGGGTCCGGCGTGCGGGTGACGAAGCCGTGTTCTTCGAGCAGGGCGACGATCCGTGTCATCGACGGCGGCTGCACCTTCTCGTGCCCGGCCAGCTCGCTCGGCGTCATCGGGCCGTGCCGCTCGAGCGTGCGCAATGCCGCCCACTGCCCGAGGGACAGATCAGTGGCCGCGCGCTCGGCACGCATCCGCCGGCCCAGCCGAGCCACTGCGTCACGCAAGGAGCCGGCGAGAGCCGTGTCGTTGCGGGTCGCGGAGGGCATGTCGTTAGTTTAGGTCATTAGCCTCGCTAAGTAAAATGGCTGAGCCTTGCGCGGCCTGACTCCGCGTAGGCGAGGATGGAGCCGTGACCGTGACCAGCGGACCCACGTCGTACGACGGGAAACCGCCGCCGAGGCAACCGCGCCGCCGTCGCGGGCTGCCGGCGCGGATCGCTCTCCTGCTCTCGATCGTCGTCGTGCTGCTGATCATCACGAGCACGTCGTCGATCCGCACCTGGTGGGCGCACCGGCTGCACGACGCGACCGGCGGCAACTGGACGGCCGACTACGTCATCGGTCTGGCCGTCGGCATGCTGCCGGTGATGGGCGTCGTGCTCGGGGCGCTGCGCGCCCGCGGTCCCCGCCGGGTGTTCCGGATGTTCGTCTTCGGCGCGCTTGGCTTCGTGCTGACCTATCTCGTCGCGCCCTCACCGGCGAGCTGGCTCGCCCACCAGTCGGCGAGTCGCGTCTTCGACCGCCTCTCGCCGGGCTATCTCGCCGGCGTCTTCACCGCGATCATGCTGTGGCTGGCTGCCATCGTCATCGGAGTCGCTCGCGCGCGGGCACGCTGGCGGCGGTTCCGCGACCGGGCGATGGCCCGGCACTCCGCGCCGGATGGGCCGCGGGGTGGGCCGCCGGATGGTTCGCCGCCGACGCACCGCGTCATCGACGTCTGAGCGGCGAGCGCTCGGCGTCAGGCGACGCCGAGCGCCTGCTTGATCGGCGCGAGTGCGAAGTACGCCGCGAACAGCACGGCGATGGCCCACAGCAGCGGGTGCGGCTCGCGGGCCTTTCCCTGCGCCGACTTGAGCACGACGTAGGAGATCATCCCCGCACCGATGCCGTTGGTGATCGAGTAGGTGAACGGCATCAGCACGATCGTCAGGAAGCACGGGATCGCGATCGACCAGTCGTCCCACGGGATGCCCTTGACCTGCGTCATCAGCAGGAAGCCGACCGCGACGAGCGCGGGGGTCGCGGCGGCCGACGGCACGATGGAGTAGAGCGGGGTGAAGAACAGGGCGATGCCGAAGAACACCGCGGTGAAGACGCTCGCGAGCCCAGTGCGCGCGCCTTCACCGACGCCAGCGGCCGACTCGATGAACGCGGTGTTGGACGAGACGGAGCCAACGCCGCCGGCGACCGCCGCCGCGCCGTCGATGAACAGCACCCGGCCGATGTTGGGGACGCGACCCTTCTCGTCGAGCAGGCCGGCCTCGTTGCTGATGCCGACGATGGTGCCCATCGCATCGAAGAAGTCGCTGAGGATCAGCGTGAAGATGAAGACGATCGCCGTGATGATGCCGGCGTGCACGAACCCGCCGCCGAGGGAGAACTTGCCGAGGAGATGAAGGTCCGGGGAGGAGGTCACCTTGTTCGGCCATTCGGGGATCTGGTTGCCCCACCCGTTCGGCGCCAACGGATCCTTCGGAATCGTCGCGCTGCTGTTGATGATCACGGCGAGGATGGTCGCGCCGATGATCGAGAGCAGGATCGCTCCCGGCACGCGCCGGACGAGCAGCACGACGGTGAGCAGCAAGCCGACGACGAAGACGACGACTGGCCAGCCGGTGAGCTCACCCGTGCCCGCGCCACCGAGGCTCACCGGCGTCGGAGCTCCGGCCGGCGTGTGCACGAAGTGGGCGTCGACGAGTCCGATGAACGCGATGAACAGACCGATGCCGACACTGATCGCCTGCTTCAGCGGCAACGGGATCGCATCCATGATGACCTGACGCAGACCGGTGACGACGAGCAGGCAGATGCCGAGGCCCTCGATGACCACGAGGCCCATGGCATCGGGCCAGGACATCGTGGGTGCGATCTGGAAGGCCACGACGCTGTCGAGGCCGAGCCCGGCGGCGACGGCGAGCGGCAGGTTGCCGCCGACACCCATGATGAGAGTCATCACCCCGGCAATGAGTGCCGTTGCGGCCGACAGCTGAGGGAAGCTGAGCGCGTGCTTGTGGTAGTCGTGGCCGAGGCTCAGGATCACCGGATTGAGAATGATGATGTAAGCCATCGTGAAGAACGTCGCGAGACCGCCGCGCAACTCGCGGGCAATCGTCGTACCGCGCTCACTGATCTTGAAGTAGCCGTCCAACCCGCTGCCCGATGTGGCGGCATTCGCAGCCATCCGTGAGCCTCCCCGATCCGTTCGGCCGACGCGCTCAGCCTGCCAGACCAGTGATCTCTATCGTTGTCGCCATGCCGAAGCCGCCCCGTCGGCCCGACCCGGCCCCGCTGGAGACTGACGACCGGCCGGTGGTCCTCGTCGGCATCGCGCTGTGGATCGTGGCGTTCGTCGTGCTGGTCGTGTTCTTCCGCGACGACCTGCACCGTCACCACACCACGTGGTGGTTGTGGAGCTGCGGCATCGGCGTCGTGCTGGGCCTGTATGGCCTGCGCTACGCCGCCCGCCGTCGCCGCTGAACCGACTTGTCAGAACGTCGAAGGGTCATAGCGCCGCGAGGTTCTGACAAGTCAGGAGTGGCCGAACGGCTCCGCGGTGTCGTCGCCACTGACCGAGCCCGGCTCGTGACCGAGCGGCCCGCCGACCACGTCGATGCGGAACTCGTCGACCAGCGGCGGCGCAGGCGCCGGTGAGGCCGGTACGACGACAGCCTCCGAGTGACCGCCACAACCGTGGTCCACGGAGACGACCCGCCCGTCATCCGGCGCGTACTCGTTCGCGCACGCACCGAAGGCCTGCCGCAGCGCGCCGGCGAGCGGCACGAAGAAGCCGCAGGTCGCGCAGGACGCAGGCGCGGCGCGGGCAATAGCAGCCTCCGGCCCGTTGTCGCCGGCGTACCAGCGCTCGACCGCATCCACGCGACCGTCGAAGCTCAACACCCGCGCCCGGCCGAGGCCGAGCTCGAACGCCACCGCCTGCAGCTCGTCGTCGTCGGTCGCCGTGTAGCCAGGCACCAGACGCGGGTCGTCCGCCTGCGTCGGCAACAGGTCGCCGACGCCAAGGTCACCCGGCCGCAGCCGCTCGTGCCACGGCACCCACGGCGGCGGCAGCAGCGCTTCGTCGCCGGGCAGCAGCACGACCTCGTCGACGGTCGCGATCTTGGCGCGGGCTGCGCGGGTGAGGGTGACGGCCCAGTTCCAGCCGCGGTACGCCGGGTCGCGCGTGGCGAACCGGTGGGTCGCGAGGCGCTCGCCCTCACCCTCGACGCCGAGGTGCTCGCCGACCAGGCCGGGGGCCTCCGCCTCCGCGGCGGCGCGCGCCACGTCGACCGCATCGGCCAGGACCGGGTCCACCGCGGCCGTCGTCACCGTCGTCACCGCACAAGTGTTGCGCATCTGCAGCACACACGTCGGGCGCATCCCGTAGAACACTGGAGACATGACCGGACCGACCGCCCGCGAGACCGAGGCTTCGCAGCCGTCGGCTCCGGGTCAGGCGGCCCCGGTCCGCTCCGCCACCGCCCAGCTCGCCCGGGCCGTCGTCACCACGACGCGCAGCGGGCTGCGCCGGCTCCGCACATGGAACAACAGCTCCGGGGCGAGGGAGTCCGGCCTCGCCCGCCTCGTCGAGGTGCACGCTTTGCAAGTCGCCGGCGACGCGTTCGTCACGGTCGCCCTCGCCGGATCGCTGTTCTTCTCCGTCTCCCCCGGCGTCGCGCGCCCGCGCATCGGGCTCTACCTCATCGTCACGATGGCGCCGTTCGCCGTGCTCGCGCCGGTGCTCGGCCCGCTGCTCGACCACTTTCGCCACGGCCGCCGGTTCGCGATCGCTGCGACGATGCTCGCCCGCGCGACGCTCGCCCTGGTCATCGGCCACGCCCTCGCCGGCAAGACGTTGTCGACGACCGACACCCTCGCGCTCTATCCGGCCGCTCTCGGTGTCCTCGTCGGGCAGCGCACCTACTCGATCGCGCGCAGCGCTGCGGTTCCGCGTGTGCTGCCCCGCGGTCTGAGTCTCGTGCAGGCCAACGCCCGGCTCACGATCGCGGGTGTCTTCGCGCCGTCCATCGCCGCCTCCGCCGCGCTTGCGATCACCAAACTCGGCGGCCACCTGTGGGCGCTGCGGGTCGGCGCACTCATCTACGTCGCCGCTGCCCTCCTCGCGTTGCGCTTGCCGCGGTGGGCGGACGGTGGCGCGGAGGTACGCCGACACGAGCAGCGACCGCGCCTCGGCAGTGCGTTCAAGCTCGGCCAGCCGGACCCTCGCGTCGGTGCGGCCTTGCGTTGCGCGTCGGCGTTGCGCTGGCTCTCCGGATTCCTGTTGTTCTACGGCGCTTTCGTCGTACAGGAGCATTCGATCGGAGGGCTCCCCAAGGCGGTCGCCTTGAGTGCGCTGGCGGTCGGGCTGGGCGCCGGCAACTTCGCCGGCACGATCATCGGCGCGCGCACGGCAAGCGTTCCGCCGACGCGCCTCAACGTCGCGCTGCTGACCATCACCGCCGCGACGACGCTCTTCACCGCTCTCGACTTCGGCTTGCTGACAGTGTTCGCCGTCGCGGTCGTTTCGTCGGCGACTGCCGCCGTGTCGAAGCTCGGCCTGGACGCGACGATCCAGCAACGCGTCGACGAGTCCGTGCGGACGTCGACGTTCGCGCGGTCCGAGACGACGCTTCAGCTGGCCTGGGTCGTCGGTGGCGCGATCGGCATCACGCTGCCGACCGACGAGATCATCGGGTTCCTCGTCGCGACGTCAGCGCTCGTCCTCGCGATGCTGACGGCGTCGGGCGGACGGCGCGGAGCCCCAGCACCGCGACCGACCTGATCGCCGCGCCCTACCTGAACTGCTGCGCGAGTTCAGGCTTCGAGCTCGTTGGCGACCGCGCGAACGACTTCCGCGATGCGGTGCGCGGCGCGCTTCTCCGGGTAGCGGCCGCGGCGCAGGTCCGGCTGCACCTTCGCCTCGAGCAGCTTGATCATGTCGTCGACGACACCGTGCAGCTCCTCGGCGGGTCGCCGGGTGGTCTGCGCGAGCGACGGCAGCGGGTCGAGGATGCGGACGCTGAGCGCCTGCTCGCCGCGGCGTCCTTCGGCGACGCCGAACTCCACCCGCTGGCCCGGCTTGAGGGCTGCGCCGGCAGGCAGGGCCGAGGCGTGGACATAGACGTCCCCGCCGTCATCGCGGGCAAGGAACCCGAAGCCCTTGTCCACGTCGAACCACTTGACCTTGCCGCTCGGCACCGCTCACTCCGTTGTCTCGTGCCGATGTCGTGTTGACCTCGGCCGGCACCCAGGTTATCCGGCGGAACGGGCGACGGCATCGTGCATTTCTGCGACGATCTGGCGACCGGTGAGAGGGGCCAGAGGACCGTGACCGATCCCAGCGTCGAGACGCTGTCGAGCGACGACCGGCCGGAGCGGGTTCCCCGCCAGCGCGGCAACGGTTTCCGCCGCCGATCGCTGCTCGCTGTCGCGGGCAACCAGGCAACCGCACTCGGCGCCGTCGTCTCGCTGGTCCTGGCCGGCGGCGTGGCGACTGCGGCGTACCGGTCGTTGCAGTCCGAGCCCGATGCGGCGACCCGGCTGCCCTCGACGGCGTTCGCGGCCGCGGTCTTCCATCTCGACGATGCCGGCTCGCTCGCGGCGTTCGCCGACCGGTTTCCCGGCTCGCCGACCCGGCAGGGGCCGGGGTCGGCCGTCGACCGTCTGCTCCGCGCGATGACGAAGGACAGCAGCAACCCGCACATCGACTACGACCACGACATCTCCCCGTGGCTCGGCGACCAGGCGGCCGTCGTCGCGTGGCTGGACGGATCGGCGCCGAAGGTCGCCGTCGTTCTCAAGTCCACCAACGACACCCTTGCCCGCACCCGGCTCGGCGTCGTGCAAGCGTCCAACAGCGACCTCGGCTCCAGCATCGACAACGGCTGGGTGACGCTCGCCGCCAACGGCGACGACGCGCGCGCTGCTGTCGAGGCGGCGCAGCGGGCGCCGCTGTCGGGCAACCAGACCTACGCCGACGACGTCGCGGCGCTTCCGTCCGGCGAAGCGGCGGTCGGCTGGGTGAACGGTCCCGGTTTGAAGCGCGCAATGACAACGATGCTCGGCGGGGTCGGCGGCGGGTTGCCCGGCAGTGGTCTTGACCTGGGATCGGTTGGACTGTTCGGCGTGGGCGTTGGTGGCAACAGCAAGGCGATGTTCGACCAGCGAACCGCTGTCGGTCTCCGGTTGACCGGCGACTACGCGCAGGTCGACGCGACGGTGGTCGGCATGAAGAACTCGCCTCCCGCTCCGGCGACGATGCTGACGCACCTGCCCTCGGGGACGATCGGCGCGGTGGAGCTCACGCAACCGGGCGAGGTCGTCACCGCCGCAACGCGGGCTCTGAACATGTTCCTGCTGCCGACCACCTTCAGTTGCGGGGCCGCCTTTGGCACCGCGCCGGCCCCCGCGTTGCCCTCCGTGCAGGTGCCGGCCGGTACGCCGCACCGCAAGCGCGTGCTGCGCAGCATGCGCCGCTTCCGCGCCCAGCTACGCCGGCAGGAGCGCAACGCAGAGAAGCAGTTCAGGACTAGAAGCCCGCTGTGTAGCGATGCTCCGCCGCCCGATCCGCTCGCGCGGGTGACGTCCTACACCGGGCTGACCCTGCCCGACGATGCGGCGACGCTTCTGGGTGACCGCGCGGTCGTGAGCTACGGCGGGCTCAACATCGGGGCACTGCCCGACATCGCGATCCGGTCGCATCCGACGAACCGCACGGACGCTCGCGCACTCGCCGACCGGCTGTCGTCGACGGTCGCCGCGCACTCGCCGGTGCGGATCGCGGTCGACGACGCCGGCTCCGACCTGGTGCTCGGCACCTCATCGACCTACGCGCATGCCATCGTGACCGGCGGTGACCTCGGCGGTCAGCACCGGTTCGCCTCGGCGCTCGCCGGCATGCCGGCGCAGGTCAACATCGCCGGCTACGTCGACTTCACGCGGATCTGGCCGACCGCCGGCGTACCGGCGTCGGCGGGCGTCCGGCATCTCGAAGCGCTCGGCTTCTGGGCCGCGCAGTCCGGCGACCGCATGCACGAGCAGCTCCGCCTCCTCGTCAACTGACCCCCCGGCCGAGGGCGAGTTAGCGGTAGCGGTCCGGCTCGGCGAGTAGCTCGTTCATCGAGCCGGACCGGAACCCGCGCGGGTCGAGCTCCACGTCGCCGAACCCTTCGACCGCCGCGAGGACGTCCGGCCGGTCGGCGAGCCACGGGACCAGGTCGGCGTCGACCTCGACCCGGGCGCGGTCGCCGAGGTCGCGGACCCGCAGGTCGCGTACGGATGCCCCGGCGCGGTCGATCGCCGAGCGCAGCGCAACCTCGGCCCGGCCGACCCGCGCCAGCCGGTGCGATGTCACCTCGACACCGAACGCGATGCGGCTCGACAGGCAGGCCGCGGCAGGCTTGTCCCACGTCGACAGCCCCCAGGCGCGGGACGCGCGTCGTACGTCGACTTTCGTCAGACCGGCGTCGAGCAGCGGAGTGACGGCGTCGCGCTCCGCAGCCGCGCGGATGCCGGGCCGAAAGCCGGCCCGAGCGTCATCGGTGTTGGTGCCGGTGGCCACGTGCGCGAACCCGAGGCGTCCGGCGAGCGGACGCAGGACGTCGAGCAGCTCCGCCTTGCAGAAGTAGCACCGGTCGCCGGCGTTGGCGCGATAGCCGGGCCGGTCGAGCTCCGCCGTCGACGGGGTGTGGTGCGTGACGCCGACGGTCCGGGCGAAGCCGGCGGCGGCGTCGAGCTCGTGGGCCGGAAGGCTCGGCGAGACAGCCGTCGCGGCAGCCACGTGCTCGGAGCCGAGCGACCGGGCCGCGGCGGCGAGGACGAACGCCGAGTCTGCGCCGCCGCTGAAGGCGACGAGCACGCTGCCGAGGCTGCGGAGGCGCTCGTCGAGCAGGCGCAGCTTGCCCGCGAGCCCCTCGTCCACCACGCGCCGAGCCTAGGGCCCGGGACACGGGAGAGCCCGTGGCAGCCCAGCCGGCCACGGGCTCTCACGTCAGACACCCCGCGGGGATGCCCGACGCTCTCTTCAACGGAGGGCCCGGAGGATCCTCGCGCCTCGTTGCGACTTTTTGTCCGAAATTTTTCGGGGCGGACGACGAGAGGCCCCGCGGTCGCCGGCGGGGCCTCTCGTTTCGTCGTTCGTCGTACGGCGACGACCGGACTCAGAAGTCCATGTCTCCCATGCCGCCGCCGGGCATGCCAGCGCCGCCGGCCGGAGCCTTCTCCGGCTTGTCGGCGATGACCGCCTCGGTGGTGAGGAACAGCGCGGCGATCGACGCGGCGTTCTGCAACGCGGAGCGCGTCACCTTGGCCGGGTCGATGATGCCTTCCTTGAGCATGTCGACGTAGTCACCCGTGGCCGCGTCGAGGCCGTGACCGACCTCCAGCGAGCGCACCTTCTCGACCACGACGCCGCCCTCGAGGCCGGCGTTGAACGCGATCTGCTTGATCGGCGCCTCGAGCGCGATCTGCACGATGCGCGCACCGGTCAGCTCGTCACCATCGAGGTCGATCTTCTCGAACGCGGTCTTGCTCGCGTGCAGAAGCGCGACACCACCACCGGCGACGATGCCCTCCTCCACCGCAGCCTTGGCGTTGGAGACGGCGTCCTCGATGCGGTGCTTCTTCTCCTTGAGCTCGACCTCGGTCGCAGCACCGACCTTGAGGACCGCAACACCGCCGGCCAGCTTGGCCAGGCGCTCCTGCAGCTTCTCGCGGTCGTAGTCGCTGTCCGACTTCTCGATCTCGGCCTTGATCTGGTTGACCCGACCGGCGATCTGGTCGCTGTCACCGGCGCCCTCGACGATCGTCGTCTCGTCCTTGGTCACGACGATCTTGCGAGCCCGGCCGAGCAGGTCGACCGTGGTGTTCTCGAGCTTGAGGCCGACCTCTTCGCTGATGACCTGGCCGCCGGTGAGGATGGCCATGTCCTGCAGCATCGCCTTGCGGCGGTCGCCGAAGCCCGGCGCCTTGACCGCAACGCTCTTGAACGTGCCGCGGATCTTGTTGACGACGAGCGTCGCCAGGGCCTCGCCCTCGACGTCCTCGGCGATGATCGCGAGCGGCTTGCCGCCCTGCATGACCTTCTCGAGGATCGGCAGCAGGTCCTTGACGGCGCTGATCTTGCCGTTGACGAAGAGCACGTAGGGGTCGTCCAGGACGGCCTCCATGCGCTCCGGGTCGGTGACGAAGTACGGCGAGATGTAGCCCTTGTCGAAGCGCATGCCCTCGACGAGCTCGAGCTCGAGGCCGAAGGTGTTGCTCTCCTCGACGGTGATGACGCCTTCCTTGCCGACCTTGTCCATCGCCTCGGCGATCATCTCGCCGATGGCCTTGTCGCCGGCCGAGATCGAGGCGGTCGAAGCGATCTGCTCCTTGGTCTCGACGTCCTTCGCCTGCTTGGACAGCTCCTCGCTCACCCGCTCGACAGCGGCCTCGATGCCGCGCTTGAGCGACATCGGGTTCGCGCCGGCAGCGACGTTGCGGAGGCCCTCGCGGACGAGCGCCTGCGCGAGGATGGTCGCGGTGGTGGTGCCGTCACCCGCGACGTCGTTGGTCTTCTTGGCGACCTCTTTGACGAGCTCGGCGCCGATCTTCTCGTAGGGGTCCTCGAGCTCGATCTCCTTGGCGATGGTGACACCGTCGTTGGTGATCGTGGGAGCGCCCCACTTCTTCTCCAGTACGACGTTGCGGCCCTTGGGCCCGAGCGTCACCTTGACGGCGTCGGCGAGCTGGTTCATGCCACGCTCGAGAGCGCGACGCGCGTCCTCGTCGAACGCGATGATCTTGGCCATGCGGTGTAACCCTCCCGCGATTGACTCTGCTGATGGACCGTCGTACGACGCCCGCGACGGACGGCCCCGCCCCGGTCCCCCGGAGTCGGCACCTCGTCGTACCGGTCTGTCACTCGCCTGTTCCGAGTGCTAACCGATTATTAGCACTCTCGACCGTCGAGTGCAAGCCGCGCGCGGCGCCTGGGCGGGCCCGGGCGGTCGGCGCCCAGCGCTGGACGTGTCAGCGGCGGGTGACGGCGGCCGAGTGCCGGCTGAAGCGGAAGTTGCGGTCGCCGCGGTAGGCCGCCGTGACGACCCGGCGCAGGCCGAACGGCAGCCCGGCGGCGCTGCAGCTGCCGACCGCATGGTCGTGGTGCCGGTGCAGGGTCGCCGTGCAGAGCAGCCGGGCCCCCTCCCTCACCGCGACCTTGCCGGTCGGCACCCCGCCGTGGCGCGGGCTGACCGTGATCTGGAACCGGCCGGCCCGCAGCGTGAGCGCCGTGCGGGTGGTCGCCTTGCGCACGGCGACCCGCACCGCGCCGGACGAGGACGCGAAAGCCTGCGCCGAGCTCTTCCACCGGGCGACGAGCGCGTAGTGCCCGGCGGCGAGCACCGTCGGCCGCAGCAGGCAGCTGCCGGCGCCGCGCGAGACGGCGACCGCGCACACCCGGTGCCGGCCGGCCCGCACGATCGCGGTGCCGGTCAGCCGGGCGCCGTGGGCACCCGTCGCCCTGACGGTGAGCCGCTCAACCTGCTCGGAGCCGTACTCGATCCGCTTGGCGGAGCGGGCCAGCGTCGTCGTCGTGCGCTGCGGGCCGGTCACCAGCTCGGCCGTGGTGGTCGTGTAGCGCATCGAGCAGCCGAACCCCGGGTCGCAGGCCACGGTGCCGAACGTTCCGGTGCGGCCGCCGGTGGTGGCGATGACCGGGTACGCCGTTCCGGCGACCGGCGTGTAGCCAGCGTCGACGCTTTCCTTCAGCGTGCCTGCCAGCTGCGCAGTCGCCGCCGACACCTGGTCGGCCGCGGCGCCGCCGCCCTTGCTCGCGGCGAGGTCGAAGTCGAGCCGCGCAGCGGCGCCCTGCGTGTAGCTGCCGGTCACGTCAAGCGTGCCGGTTCCAGAGCCGCCGGGCGCGACGGTCCCGCCGCTGATGACGGCGTCGCCGTCGATCGTGCCGGTGCTGCCGGTCGTCAGCAGGCCGCCGGACTGGTCGAACTGGCCGCCGCTCGGCAGGACGAGCGTCCCCGCGCCTCCGCCGCCGCCCAGCACCACGGAGCCGGCGTTGGTCAGCGTGGTCGCGGCGGTGGGCAACGACGCGTCGAGCAGCAGGGTCAGCGAGCCGGTTGGCTGAACGGCGGCGAGGTTGCCGAAGTTCGGCAGCAAGCCCTGACCGATGACCCGGACGTCGGCGGCGAGGCCGGTGACGTCCGTGCCGGGGGCGACCGGCCAGCCGAGCGTGCCCGCGCGGGCGGTCCAGGCGCCGCCGGTGAGGACACCGGACACGAGGTTCTGCGGCGCGGCGTCGAGCGTCAGGTTGTTCGTGAGGGCGAGCACCTGCCCGGCGTTGGCCAGGCTGCCAGCGCCGGTGATCGAGCCGTCCGAGGCGACGGCCGTGATGGTGCCGTCGGCGGCGTTGGACAGGCTGCCACTGGTGAGGTCGAGCACCGGGACGTCGGTGCAGGCAGCGCCGTAGGGACGGGCGAACGCGATGAAGCCGTCGTTGGTCTTGGCCCCCTGGACGGCCAGCGAGGTCGGGCCGGCGCAGGACAGCTCGAGCGTCTGGCCGCTGGCCAGGCCGCCGCTCGCCCACGTCGTAGCCCCCAGCACCGCAATGTCGCCCGGCGCGGCGCCGTCGGTCGTGAGAACCGCGCCGTCGAGCGCGATCGGGCTGCCGAGGATCGAGCCGCCGTCGTGGGCATAGGTGTCGCCCGCGCCGACGAGGAGCTCAGGCTGGTCGGTGACCCCGTTGGAGAACACGTGACCGGGGTCGATGTTGTCGAAGGTCGCCCCGGCGCCGTCGGGGATGGTCAGGACGCCGTCGCCGCCGAAGTTGACCGCTCCGGCGTTGGTCCAGGTGCCGCCGGAGTAGGTCGCCTGGACGCCGCTGACCGACACCGTGCCGTTGTTCGCGAACGTGCCACCGAGCGTCCGGGCGCCCCCGCAGAAGTTCGTCGACGAGTCGCAGTCCTGAAGGTCCAGGCTGCCGTTGTTGGTGAGCGTGCCGCCGACCACCACGAGGCTGCTGTCCCCACCGGTGTCGCAGGACGTGTGGAGGTGGATGGCGCCGCCCGCCTCGATGGTCGCCGGCCCGTCGACCTGAAGCGTGATCGCCGCGGCCGGGCAGGGCGAGGTGTTGAGCAGCTCGATGTTGGCGCTGCGGGCCACGTCGAGGCCGCTCCACTCGCGGGAGCTGTCGAGCGTGACCCGGCTGCCGGACGGGACGCAGACCGCGACCCGGCCGGAGGGAGGCGCGGTGCCCGTCGTCCACTGCTGGTCACAGGTCGGGGTCGCGCGGGCGACCGGCGCCGCGGCGACCGACCCCGCGAACGCCACCGCGACGGCCAAGAGGCCGCTGCGGCGGAGGACACGGGGCATCAACGGCCACTCTCCGCGGAGGTCGGGCCTTTCACGGTAACGGTCCGTAGTCGGATCGTCCCTCCGCGACGTAAACGCCATAGAAGACTGACTTCAGCGCGGCAGGCAGGAGTCCGATGGTTCTACGTCGTAGTGTTCCTGCATCCCCGCACCCCCGTGGGGATCACGCCTGCCCTCGCCGAGCCCGTCCCGGCAGGACGTGACACGACCCAGGGACGGGACCGGGGAACCACCGCACGACCGAAGCGCCAGCGCTTCTTGGGGTGAAGCCACTTTGGTGGCCGGGCGACTCTTCCGTCCGAATCCGACAGCTAACCCGGCAGGCGTCGGAGACGATTCATGGCTCTGCGTCACCCTGCCCTGCCCTCCCCTGCACTGGCTTCGCACGGCCTTCGCGGCCGGCGGCTTCGCGCCGCGCTCGCCGGCTCCGCCGTCGTCGCCGCGACGATGCTCGGCTCGCTGCCCGGCACCGCGACCGCCACGCCGGCGACTGCCGCGCCGGCCGCGGCCACGACGCACCGGACGCATCACGAGACCGCCCGGGAGCGCCAGCAGCGGTTCACCGCCAAGGCCGACCGGGTGCTCCGCGTCGCTCGCTCCCGCAAGGGCTCGCCCTACCAGTACGGCGCAGCCGGGCCGCACCGGTTCGACTGCTCGGGCCTCGTCATGTGGGTGTTCAACCGCGCGCTCGGCCGCTCGCTGCCGCACAACGCTGCGGAGCAGTACTACCGCAGCAAGCACATCAGCCGCCGCGAGCTTCGCCCCGGCGACCTGGTCTTCGTGTCCTACGGCGGCTCCATCAGCCACGTCGGCATCTTCGCCGGCCACGGCTACTGGTGGGTCGCGCCGCACACCGGCACCCGGGTGCACAAGCAGAAGATCTACTCAGCGCACCTGCTCTACGGACGCATCATCCACGCCTGATGAGCGTCCGTGCTGACCGCGGGACAGCGGTGGTCGTCGTCTCGGTTGACGGCGACCTCTCGCTGCCGGCAACGCTCGTGCAGCTGCGCAGCGCGCTGACCGGGCTGGCCTTCACGGAGGAGCTCCCGGTCGTCGTCGACATGTCGGCGGCGACCGGCAGCTCTCCGGCTGTCGATCGTCTGCTTGCGCGGACGCAGCGGTTGATGGCACATCGCGGCGTCGTGTTCCGCGTGGACAGCGGCGTCCTCGCCTGAACTCGCGGTCAGCCTCCGGCGACGGCCGGGATGATGCTGACGACGGCGCCGTCCGGTGTGGGTGTCTGGAGCCCGCCGGCGAACCGCACGTCCTCTTCACCGACGTAGACGTTGACGAACCGGCGCAGCTTTCCGTCGTCGTCGAGCACCCGCGCCCGCAGCCCGGGGTAGGAGGCTTCGACCTTCTCGAGCAGCTCGGCGAGCGTCGCGGCCCCGTCGACCGGCACCTCTGACTCGCCTCCGGTCAGCGTCCGCAGGATCGTCGGCACGCGAAGGGTGACCGCCATCGCTACGCCAGCCCGGCGGCGCGGAACGCCTCGAGCGACGGGCTGATCGTCGCCGTCGGCTGGGCGACCGGCGCGACGGCGTCGAGGGTCTTGAGCCCGTCGCCGGTGTTGAGGATGACCGTCTCGGCGGCCGGGTCGAGCGCTCCCTCGCGCAGCAGCTTGCGCAGGGTCGCGACGGTGACGCCGCCGGCCGTCTCGGCAAAGACACCTTCGGTCCGCGCGAGCAGCTGGATGCCCTCGACGATCTCGTCGTCGCTCACGTCGGCGACGGCGCCGCCCGTGCGGCGTACGACGTCGAGCGCGTAGGGCCCGTCGGCCGGGTT
>JAFAQI010000458.1 GCA_019246495.1 Frankiales bacterium
GCGCCGTGAAGTACGCCGGAAGGTTGGCGCGGCCGATGTGTTCGGTGAGGCCGATCGAGGAGATGGCGTCGAAGCCGGTCTCCGTGACGTCGCGATAGTCGCTGAACCGAACTTCGGCAAGGTGTCCGAGCCCGAGTGACGAGATCCGCTCCTTCGCCCACTCGGCCTGCCGCCGGGACAGCGTGACGCCCAGCGCCTGCACGCCGTAGTTCTGCGCCGCGTGCACCACCATGCCGCCCCAGCCGCAGCCGACGTCGAGCAGCCGCATCCCCGGCTCCAACCCGAGCTTGCGGCAGACGAGGTCGTACTTGTGTGCCTGCGCCTCCTCCAGCGACGAGTCATCGCTCGGGAAGCATGCGCAGGTATATGTCATCGACGGACCGAGGACGAGCTCGTAGAACCGGTTCGACACGTCGTAGTGGTGGCTGATCGCCTGCGCGTCACGCTGCTTCGAGTGCCGCAGGCCGTTGCGCAGCCGCCGCGCGCCGAGCTCCTCCGGCGGCGGTTCGACCCACCGCAAGGCGCGCGGGTCGAGGCTCGCCAGCAGCGACAGCCGCTCCCGCCACGGCAGATGACCGATCCGGTCGGACCATACGACGGTCAGCGCCTCGTAGAGCCCACCCTCGATGTCCAGCTCGCCGCTCACAAAAGCGCGGGCGAGACCGAGCGAGCTCGGCGCGGTCAGCAGGTAGGACAACGCACGCGGCGAGCGCAGCACGAGCCGGACGTCGGCGTCGGCAGGTCCGGCCCGGCTGCCGTCGTAGGCCTCGACGGCGACAGGAGCACCTGCGAGTGCGCGAACGATGACCTCGGCAAGTGAGCTGCGTGGCATGAACCCTCCAGTGACGGTCACGTCCCAGTGACCTGATTACAGCCGCCTTCAGTGGCGCAAGACAGTCTTTCGATAGAGATCGGTGAACCGGCCGTCCGGGTCGTAGGTCTTCTTCAAGACCTCGTACGCCGGACCGCCGTAGTTGTCCCAGAACTCATCCTCTGGATAGAACGCGGTCGAGTAGAGCGACTTGCGGCCGTGGCAGCGCGCGACCGCCAGCTCGATCGCGCGGTTGTGGAACGGCTCGCTCTCGCCGAGCGGCAGGTCGACGCCACCCCAGAACCCGACGTTGACGTAGGTCGTGGATGCATCGAGCGGATAGAGCTCCCACCGGACGTCCGCGTCGCGCTGGCGCAGCGGGCACATCCACACCGGCCGCATCCCGGTCTGCTCGTCGAGGAACCGGACGAACTCGCCGAGCCGCGCTACCGGAATCTCCACGTCCTGGATGACGTACTCCATCGCCGGCTTTCCGCGCCGCTGGTCGATCCGCGCCTTCACGCCGTAGCGGCGCTCGAACGACATGAGCCGCCAGAAGACGTCCGACCGGAGGTAGCGCCGCGGCCACAGCCGGCGCACCACCGGATGCTGTGCGCCGAACGCCCGCGAGCACCAGAACCAGTCGGTGTCCCAGCGCCACAGGTAGTCGCGGACCGTCAGCCAGTCCTCGGTGCGCCGGTTGATCGACGTCCAGAACACGTCACGCTTCGTGTAGTCGGACGTCGCCGGCGCCTCGTCCGCCCAGCTGCCGAGTGTGAGGTAGCACTCGTCCGGGCCGAACCAGACACCGTCCAGGAAGTGCACCGGTTCCCCGGCGTACGACGACCCACCGGACGTCACCGACCTCCACAGCTCGCCGATTGCCGCCGCACATTCGTCGATGTCACCGAACCGCACGTGCCGCAGATGCACGAACGGATGCACCGGCTCGAGCTCGATGCGCAGCCGCAACGCATAGCCGAGTGATCCGTAGGAGTTCGGAAAACCGAAGAACAGATCCGCATGCTCGCCATCCGGCCGCGCGGTCACGACGTCGCCGGTGCCGGTGAGCACGTCCATCTCGAGGACCGACTCGTGCGGGCAGCCGTTGCGGAACGATGTCGACTCGATGCCGAGACCCGTCACCGCCCCGCCGAGCGTGATGGTCTTGAGCTGCGGGACGACGAGCGGCATCAGACCCTGTGGCAGCGTCGCGTCGACGAGGTGTTCGTACGTTGTCATGCCGAGGACGTCCGCGGTGCGCGCGTCCGCGTCGATCTCGATCACGCCGTCGAAGCCGTCCGCGGGCAAGGTGCCGGCGCCTCCACCCCGCGGCCGGAACAGGTTGGACGTCTTCTTCCGCAACCGCACCGGGGCGCCGGGGGAGAGGTCCGTCAACGCTGTCTTCAGGCCGTCGACATTCCGCCGGTACGCCGTCCAGGCGGGTGCGCCGTCCACTCCGTGACCCTATGCCAGCCGGACTCTCGCCCAACCCGCTCGCGCGGGTCGTCTACGGTCCCTGCATGCATGAGTTCTCCCGTGGTGGCCTGGTCTTCGACGTCACCGACGCCGGCCCCAGCGACGGTCCGGTTGTCGTTTTGCTGCACGGTTATCCGGAGAACCGCTCCTCCTGGGTGGCGCTCACGCCGTTGCTCACGGCAGCGGGCTACCGCGTCCTTGCACCGGACCAGCGTGGCTACTCGCCGCGCGCCCGGCCGATGCGCCGGCGGGACTACCGGATGGACGAGCTCGTCGACGACGTCCTCGCTCTCGTCGACGCAAGCGGCACACGCAAAGTGCACCTTGTCGGACACGACTGGGGCGGCGGCGTGGCGTGGGGGTTCGCAACGGCGTACCCGGACCGGCTGCACACCGTCAGCTCGCTCACGACTCCGCACCCGCGCGCGATGCTCCGCGCGATGGTCACCGGGACGCAGGCGTTCAAGTCCTGGTACATGTTCATGTTCCAGCTTCCCGTCGTGCCCGAGCTCGCCTACCAGCCGCGGATGGAGCCGAGACTGCGCGCGACCTTGCGCGACACCGGACTGTCCGACGACGCCATCGACCGCTACATCACGCCGCTGCGCGAACCGGGCGCGGCGCGGGCCGCGATCAACTGGTATCGCGGGATGCCGCTGTCCCGTCCGCGCGGCGGCAGTGTCGAGGTCCCGGCGCTCTACATCTACGCGACCGAGGACCGGTTCCTCGGCCGCAAGGCAGCCGACCTCACCGGGCGGTACGTCGCGGCGCCCTACCGCTACGAAGTGCTCGCGGGAAAGAGCCACTGGCTGCCGGAAGAAGCGCCGGACGTCGTCGCTCCGCTGCTGCTGGAGCACTTCGCCGCGCACTCCGGTGGCCGATGAGCGACGCACAACTGCCTGAGCCGGAGCTGCCCACCGGTTGGCGCCGCCGCAAGTTGGAAGCGCAGTGGTGGTACGCGTACGGCAAGCAACGCGCGAGTGCCGAGTGGCGGCTGCGTTCGGCGAGGTCGGTCGGCGCGCAACCGACGATCCTCGGCAAGCCGAAGGTGGACGCCACCGATCTCTGGATCGGCGACCACTTCAAGATCTGGTCCGGGCACCGGCTGACGCTGATCACCGGCTGGGGCCGCATCACGATCGGCGACCGCGTCTTCATCAACAGCGGTGTCGTCATCATGAGCGTGCTCGAGGTGACGATCGGCAATGACGTCGCGATTGCGAACGAGGCCTATCTCATGGACACCGACAGCCACGGCGTCGAAGGTCGGCCGGTCAAGAACGCGCCGGTCCGCATCGGGGACGGCAGCTGGATCGGCGCGCGGGCAATCATCCTGCCGGGCGTGACCATCGGCCGCCGCTGTCTCGTGGCAGCGGGAGCCGTGGTGAGCCGCGACGTCCCCGACGACACGCTCGTCGCCGGCAACCCGGCGTCCGTCGTACGCGAGCTCGTCTATCCCGACGGCGTCACTCGTGCTTGGCACGACTGACCTCGGGGCGGTGGCATAGGGGTTGGGAAACAAGGGAAATAGCGCTGTCGTGAGCAAGATCGGGCTGGTGCTCGGCGCCGGTGGTGTCACCGGTGACGCGTTCCACCGCGGCGTGCTGCGCGCGCTGCTCGACCGCGGCTTCGACGCCCGCGACGCCGATGTCATCGTCGGCACGAGCGCCGGCGCGATGGTTGGAGCGCATCTGCGCCGCCCTGCCGCGCCGCCGCCGAACCGGCACCGCGACGGCACCGTGCACGGTGAGCGACTCGGTCGCGCTCCCGATCTGTCGCCGTTCCTCGCCCTGCTGCGCCGTCCGTGGCGGGCTCGGTTCGGCGTGCTTGGCACGAGCCTCCTGCCGACCGGTCGGCACTCGACCGAGTTCATCGCAGCGGGAGTGCGGCGGTTCCACGGGCGGCAGTGGCCGGACGAGCCGCTATACGTCGTCGCCGTACGCCGTCGCGACGGACAGCGGGTTGTCTTCGGCCGCGACGGCGCACCGCGCACCGACCTCGCGCACGCCGTCGCCGCCTCGTGCGCGATCCCCGGGTTCTTCCATCCTGTCGAGATCGACGGTGACTACTACGTCGACGGCGGTGTGCACTCGCCGACGAACGCCGACGTGTTACGCGGTCGGCAGCTCGACCTCGTGGTCG
>JAFAQI010000240.1 GCA_019246495.1 Frankiales bacterium
CATCGCTGCGTCGCCGGCATCACGGTGTCCGCCCACCACCGCGAACGCATCGACTGCTTCAGCGGGTCGACCGCCCCGGCCGCGGAACCCGGCGCATGCTGAAGCAACGTGGCGACGACGGCAGCGCAATCGTCGAGTTCGTCTGGCTCGCGCTGTTGCTTCTGGTGCCGCTCATCTATCTGGTGCTCGCCGCCGTCGACGTACAACGTTCGGCCTTTGCCGTCACGGCTGCGGCGCGGGACGCGGCGCGCGCTTATGCCACGGCCGGCTCGGACGCCGAAGGCGAGCGGCGGGCCGAAGCAATCGTGACCCTCGCGATGCGCGACCAGGGCATCAGCTGGACTCCCACGGGCCGGGTTGTCTCGTGCGGCTCCTGCGACTACGCGCCAGGCTCGTCGTTCGAGGTCAATCTGCACTCTCTGGTGCGGTTGCCGTTCGTGCCCGAATGGATGTGCGGACATCGCTGCGTCGCCGGCATCACGGTGTCCGCCCACCACCGCGAACGGATCGACTGCTTCAGCGGATCGACCACTGCGGTTGCGGAGATCGGCGCATGCTGAGGCGCCGAGGGGACGACGGCCAGCTGACCGTGCTCGTCATCGGGTTCACCCTCGTCGCGGCGCTGCTCGTCATCGTCGGGATCGACGCGTCGAAGGTGTTCCTGGCCCGGCGAGCGCTCGCATCCGCGGCGGACGCCGCCGCCCTCGCGGCTGCGCAGAGCATCGACAAGTCGGCGGTCTACTCCGGCGACATCGGCAGCTGTGGCGACCCGCTACCGCTTGACCCTGCGGCGGCCGAGTTCCGTGCCGCAGCATCCTTCGCCGACGATGCGCCCGGCCTGCGCAGCGACTTCGCCCATCTCGACCCACCGGCGACCTCGGTCGATGCCGGCACCGCCACCGTCCGGCTGTCGGGCACGGTGTCGGTCCCGTTCGGCGGGGCGCTTGCCTATCTGTTGCCCGGCCACGGCGACGGTGCGGTGCACATCACGGCGACCTCCTCTGCGCAGTCGCCGATCGTCAGAGCCGCCGGCTGCTGACGCCGCGCGGCTAGCCTGGGCGCATGGCCGAAGACCTCCGCGACCAACTCGCGGCGCTCGCCGGCAAGCTTTCGTCGATCGAGGCCGTGCTCGATCTCCCGCGGCTTCGCAAGGAGCTCGAAGCGTTCGAGGCCGACGCCGCCGACCCGGAGTTGTGGAACGACCAGGAGCGCGCGCAGCGGGTCACCAGCACGATGTCGCACCTGCGCACCGACATCCAGCGGGTCGAAGGGCTGCGCAGCCGGCTCGACGACGCCCAGACCGCGGTCGAGCTCGACGACCCGGCCCTCGTCGAGGAGGCCACGGCGGACCTGCCGTCGCTCACCGCTGACATCGAAGGCCTCGAGGTCCGCACCTTGCTCTCCGGCGACTACGACCAGCGCGAGGCGCTCGTCACCATCAACTCCGGCACCGGCGGCACTGACGCCGCCGACTGGGCCGAGATGCTGATGCGGATGTATCTGCGCTGGGCCGAGCGACACAACTACTCCACCGAAGTCTTCGACACGTCGTACGCCGAAGAGGCCGGCATCAAGTCCGCGACGTTCGTCGTCAAGGCGCCCTATGCCTACGGCACGCTCGCCGGCGAGCACGGCGTCCACCGACTCGTCCGCATCTCGCCGTTCGACAACCAGGCGCGCCGGCAGACGTCGTTCGCCGGCGTCGACATCACACCAGTCGTCGAGGCCACCGATCACGTCGACATCCCCGACGAGGAGATCCGCGTCGACGTCTACCGCTCGTCGGGCCCGGGCGGCCAGGGTGTCAACACCACCGACTCCGCGGTGCGCATCACGCACCTCCCCACCGGCATCGTCGTCACCTGTCAGAACGAACGCAGTCAGATCCAGAACCGGGCGCGGGCCATGGAAGTCCTCCAGGCGAAGCTGCTCGAGGTGCGACGGCAACAGGAAGCCGATGAGATGGGCCGGTTGAAAGGTTCACGCAACACCGTCGGTTTCGGCAGCGACGACATCATCCGGCACTACGTGCTGCACCCCTATCAACTCGTCAAAGACGCGCGCACCGAGGTCGAGGTCGGCAACACGGGCGCCGTGCTCGACGGCGACATCGACGCGTTCATCGATGCAGAGATCCGGTGGCGTCGTCAGCAGTCCGACTAGTCGGACGCTCAAGCCGTCATTGACCGCGAGGTTCGACAGGCCCCGAAAACCCTGAAATTCGGGCAATAGCCGCGGTTTGTATCGACCGTTCGGACCATCTTGCGCCGCGATCGTCGCTTAGGCGACACAAGGCATTGACGGGTCATTCCCGCAAGACGAAGTTGATCACCGACGTCCGACACGGGCGTCGGGGGGCATCGATCCGTGACCGGTGTGCGGTCACCCTTCCCCATCCCTGGGGAGCGGTCACGGGGAGCCAGTGGTGAGACCGACCCGTAGGACTCACCGAGGGACGGCACACATGACCCGCACACGGCGTTCGGCCCGCTGGCAGTTCAGGACGTCAACCGCCTATGCCGCAAGCGTGGGCCTGCTCGTCGCGTCCGCGGCGACACTGGTCGCCGGCGTGACTCAGGCGAGTGCCGCCTCGACCAACGGTGACAAGGTGACCATCTGTCACCGCACCAACTCGAACAAGAACCCCTACGTGCAGATCACCGTCTCGGTGAATGCCGTCGACGGCAAGAAGAAGAACGACCACTCGCACCACACCGGCCCGGTGTGGGATCCCACACTCAAGGCCCAGCACATCAAGTGGGGCGACATCATCCCG
>JAFAQI010000255.1 GCA_019246495.1 Frankiales bacterium
TTCGGACCGACGATCGCCACGACCTCGCCTGGCTGTGCGGCGAAGGCAACATCGAGCACGAAGTCACCCCGGCGTACGGCGATGTCGACGGCGAGGCTCACGGCCGGCTCAGCCGCCAGCGGCCGCGCAACGCGACGAGGACCGCGAGAGAAAGCACGAGCAGCAACAACGACAACGCGATCGCTGTGTCGGGATCCGTCTGAAGTGCTTGGTAGACGAGCAGCGGCAGCGTCTGCGTCTTGCCGGGCAGGTTGCCCGCGAACGTGATCGTGGCGCCGAACTCACCTAGCGCCCGAGCCCAGGCAAGCGCGGCGCCGGCCGCCAGTCCCGGACCGACAAGCGGGATCGTCACCCGGCGGAACGTCTCGAGCGGGCCGGTGCCGAGCGTCGCGGCGACATCCTCGAACCGCGAGTCCAGCGATGCGATCGCGCCTTCGACAGCGAGCACCAGGAACGGCATCGCGACGAAGGCTTCAGCCGCGATGGCACCCCACGTTGTGAAGGCGAGCGGCAGGTGCACGATGCCCCGCCGCCCAAAAGCGAGCAGCAGCGCGACACCGCCGACGACCGGCGGCAACACGAGCGGCACCGTCACGAGCGAACGCACGAGCGACTTGCCCGGGAAGTCGGTCCGGGCCAGCACCCAGGCGAGTGGAACGCCGACAAGGATCGACACCGCGAGCGCACCAAGCGAGCATTCAAGCGACAGCCGGAGTGCCGTCAGGGCGGTCGACGACGTCAGCAGTGACGGGAGATGCCGCCACGGCGCGTGCACGAGGATGCCGGCGAGCGGCAGCAACAGCAGGACCACACCGACCGTCGCGGCCGTGGCCAGCGGGACAGGTGGGCGGCGGGTCACGGCGGCAGGAAGCCGAACCGCCGCAGGATCTGCTCGCCCGCAGGGGAGCGGACGAAGTCCGCGAACGACACCCCGCGCTGCGTCAGCGCACCGATCGGATAGGTCGCGATCGGACTGCTCGCGATCGGCACGGCCGTGACCTTCGAGCCGGCTGACGTCGCGTCGGTCGTGTAGACCACTCCCGCATCCGCCTCACCGAGCTCGACCTTGGTGAGGACGCTCCGCACCTCGAGCTCCAGCGACTTCGGATGCACCTTCACGTGCGCGGCTTGCAGCGCGGTCGCGGCGTACTTCCCGGCGGGCACTGTCGGGCCCGCGAGGACGACGGCGAGCTTCCTGTTCGCGAGGTCGGCGAGTGAGTTGACGTGGTGCGGGTTTCCCGGTGCGACGACGATGACGAGCCGGTTGTGCGCGAAGACCTGGCTCGGCGCCCGCAGCTGTGCCGCGACGGTTGCCATCGTCGTCTCGTCAGCCGTGGCGAGCACGTCGGCCGGTGCGCCGTTCTGGATCTGCGCCACGAGCTCCTGCGATCCGGCGAACGAGAACGTCACCTTGCGTCCGGTCTGTTTCGTGTACGCCGCGCCTTCGGCGGTGAATGCGTTGGTCAGTGACGACGCCGCGAACACTGTCACTGGTGCGTGGTTCGCCGAACCGTTGCCCGGGCCAGCCGAGCCGCTGCCGCCACATCCGGTTGCTGCAAGTGCGGCCAGAGCGGTGCTGACGGCGAGACAGTTGCGCAACCTCATCGGTCGACCTCCACGGCCACGTTCGTCGACTTGACCGTCGCGGTTGCGCGGTCGCCTTCGTGCAGGTCGAGGTCGTCGACCGCCTCGCGGGTGAGCAGCGAGACGAACCGGTGCGGCCCGCTCTGCACCTCCACCTGCGCGGCAACGTCGCCGCGGACCACCCGCGTGACGATGCCGGGGAAGCGGTTGCGCATCGACGACGTCGACGAGCCGGGCTCGGCGGGCCCGGTCGCGTCCACGGCGAACGCCGCGAGCGCCGCCCCATCGACCGCGCGGTGGCCGGCCGGGTCGGTCGTCGTCGGGAGCCGGCCGGCGTCCGCCCAGCGGCGGACGGTGTCGACGCTCACGCCGAGAAGCTCGGCCGCCTCGCGCAGCGCATACATCGGCATGTGCGGCACTCTAGCCGCTCAGACATGCCGCAGATGCGGCCAATTACCCCGTAGATCAGCCGCGTGCGCTGTTTCGTGCAACCTCTGCCGCGCCAGGATGCGGCTGCGTGACAGAGTGAGCGCCGTGCAGCCCTCGACGACGTCGACGCGGTCCGGCGGCCGTGCGCAGGAGACCAGGGCGACGCTGCTTGCGGCCGCGCGCGACGTGTTCGCCGAGTCCGGATTCGCCCAGGCCAACATCGCCGACGTCGTCGCCCGCGCGGGCGCCAGTGTCGGCAGCCTCTACCACCACTTCGGCGGCAAGGCGGACCTCTACCTCGCGCTGTTCGAGGACTACCAGACCCGCCAGGAGGCCCGGGCCGCCGCCGCTGTCCGTGAGGCGCGGACGAGCGGCGTCACGGATCCGGTCGACCTGTTCCTCGCCGGTGCCGCGGCCTATCTGCGGGGGTGCTGGGAGGAGCGCGGGCTGGCGCGGCTGTTCCTCGCCGGCGGTGGTCCGACGGGCTTCGAACTCATCGCCCGTCGGCGTTACCGGGAATGGACGCGGGTGAACGCGACACTGCTGCGCGCCGACGACCAGCCGCTCGGCGACACCCTCGTGCTCGTGCTGACGAGTGTCGTCGCGGAGGCCGGCAGCGAGGTCGCCGTACAGGACAACGAGTCCGACGCGTTCCGTCTTGCCGACGAGGTGCTCGAGCTGATCTCGCGGATCAGCCACCCCTGACCAGAGCGGTCTCGACCGGAATCAACTCGCCCTGCACCGGGTCCTGCTCGCCGCGTTCGTGCCGCAGCAGCCAGCTCTTCACGGTGAGCCCGTAGTAGTAGCCGCCGAGGTTGCCGCCGGTGCGCACGATGCGGTGGCACGGCACGATCGGCGCGACGCGGTTCTGCGCGCAGGCACTGCCGGCGGCGCGCACTGCGTTGGGGTTGCCGGCACGCGCGGCGAGCTCGGCGTAGCTGATCACTTCACCGGCCGGCACCTCGCGCATCACCTTCCACGCGGCCTGGCGGAACGCCCCGCCGGGTTGCTCGACCGGCAGGTCGTCGAACGCCGAGACGTTGCCCGCGAAGTAGTCGCGCATCGCTGCGGAGAACGGACCGAGGTCGGCAACCTCACGCAGCTCGTCGGATGTCGCGAGCCGGCTGAACTGGTCGGCGACCGGGGTGAAGCCAGCGCCGATGAGGGCATCGTCCTGCACGAGCAGCGACATGTCGCCGACCGGAGTCGCGAGAGTCGTGGCGAGAACGGGGCTGGTCATGCGATCTCCTCGGTTGTCTGGTGCCACAGGTGCATCGCGGCGTAGGAACGCCACGGTCGCCATGAATCGGTACGCCTGACGTCCGCGTCGCCGAGCGCGCGGCGCAGCACGAGATCGGTCGCCGGAAACGCATCCGGATCGCCGAGCGCGCGCATCGCGACGTACTCGACCGTCCACGGGCCGATGCCGGGCAGCGCGAGCAACCGCTGCCGGGTCTCTGCGCGGTCGGCGATCGGGTCGATGACGAGGTCGCCCAACGCGACTGCCGTGGCGAGTGCGCGCAACGTGCGGATGCGGCCACCGGTGAGGCCGATGCCGTCGAGGTCCGCGTCGGCAACGGCGTCCGCCGTCGGAAACGCATGTGTCAGCGAACCGCGCGGCCGGGTCAGCGGCTTGCCGCACCGCTCGACGAGTCGGGCCGCGAACGTGCGGGCGGCACGGACCGACACCTGCTGGCCGAGCACGGCACGCACCGCGAGCTCGAAGCCGTCGACAGAGCCGGGCACCCGGATGCCGGGCACCCGCTGGACGGCGGTGGCGAGCAGCCGGTCGCGGCCGAGCACGGCGTCGACGGCGACCGGGTCGGCGTCGAGGTCGAGGACGCGACGGCAGCGCGCGACGACCGACGACACCGAGCGCAGGTCGTCGATGTCTAGCCGCGCGATGACGTGCCCCGACTCCGGTCGCGGGGTGAGCTCGACGACGCCGCCTGCGAGCACCCGCCGGTAGGTGTCTCCGTCGACCTCCTCGACACCGGCGACCGCACGACCGCCGAGCCAGTCGAGAACGGACTGCGCGGCGTAGGGCTGGCGGTGCTGCAACCTGACGGTCAACGTGCCGACCGACTCACCGGCGGAAGGCGTCGTACGCCGAAGGTCCCGCGGCGGGCAGCCGAACTCCGCACGCATCACGTCGTTGAACTGGCGGATGCTCGCGAAGCCCGCGGTGAACGCGACCGTCGCGAGCGGCAGGTCCGTGTGCTCGACGAGCATCCGCGCGGTCTGCGCGCGGCGGGTGCGGGCGAGCGCCAGCGGCCCGACGCCGATCTCGGCGACGAGAACGCGGTGCAGGTGGCGCTCGCTGACTGCGAGACGTCGGGCGAGACCTGGCACGCCGACCTCGTCGACGACACCGCTGGCGATGCCGCGCAAGGCGCGGGCCGCGAGGTCGGCCCGGATGTCCCAGTCGCGGCTGCCCGGAGCTGCGTCGGGCCGGCAGCGCTTGCAGGCGCGATAACCAGCCGCAGCCGCCGCCGCGGCGTGCGGATAGAAGCTGACGTTCTCGCGCTTCGGCGTCTGGGCGGGACAGCTCGGCCGGCAGTAGATGCCCGTCGTGCGCACAGCGGTGACGAAGTGGCCGTCGAACCGGCGGTCTCGGCCCTGGACCGCGCGGTAGCAGCGGTCGAAGTCCGCTCCGGCCGCGAGGCCGGTCTCGACAACGGTTCGGGTCACGGGAAGAGCATCGCCCATGCCACCGACAGGTTCTGGCGGTTTTCGGACCAGGCCGTCTCGCGGAGAGAATGGAGGCGTGACGACGGAGGCGCCGCGCCGCGGTGCGGGCAAGGCGCTCGGCGACATGACCCGCTCGCTTGGTCTCATGGCGGTCGTCGTCGCGGTGTTCCTCTTCATCGGACCGGCCCGCACTCTCGTCATGCCCGGGTCCGCTGCCCGGCCAGCGGTCGACGACTCCGACGCTATTCGCGGGTTCGGGACGGCGACGCATACGCCCGCGCTCGTGCCGGCCGGTCTGCCGCGCAGTTGGCGGGTCAACGCGGCGACGCTTCAGCACACGCGGACCCTCGAGCAGCTGCACATCGGCTACGCCGTGCCGGGCTCGCGCTACGCCGGGCTGGACGAAGGTGTCGGCGACCCGGCGAGCCTGGTCCGGACGGTCCTCAGCCCGGCCGGCGCGACCGTCCACGGCAGCACGACGATCGCCGGCCGGCTCTGGCAGGTCCGTCGCTCGGCTCGCGGGGAGGAGGCGCTGACCCGGCAGGACGGCAACCGGACCGTCGTCATCACCGGCGACGCGACCGACGTGCAGCTGCGGTTGCTCGCGGGCTCACTTCGCTGAGTCGTCGCCCGTCGACTCCGGTGCGGCCGCGTCGAGGCGAGCCCGCGCGCCGTCGAGCCACTCCTGGCAGATCTTCGCCAGCTCCTCGCCGCGCTCCCACAACGTGAGCGACTCCTCGAGTGTCACGCCGCCGGCCTCGAGGCGTCGTACGACGTCGACCAGCTCCTCGCGTGCCTGCTCATAGGTCGGTCGTTCGGCGGCAGTCATGACGCCACCGTGAGCGGGATGCGGCCGGCAGCGACGCGGCCGACCAGGGCCTCGCCGGGGCTGACCTCGGCGGGGTCGCGGACTGCGCTGCCGTCCGCGCGGACGAGGACGGCGTAGCCGCGGTCGAGCGTCGCCTGCGGTGACAGCGCGGTGACGCGGGCGGCGAGCCGGGCGACCTCGGTGCGTTCCTCGCCGACGCAGGCGAGCGTCGCCCGCCGGCCGCGCTCGCGCATCGCGGCAACCTCGCCGGCAAAGGTGCGGATGCGGCTGTGCGGATCGGCGAGCACCGGCCGTGACCGCATCGCCAGCAACTGCGCGCGCTCGGTGTCGACCCGGGTGCGGACGTGCCGCCGTGCGCGCTCGACCAGCTGGCGGACGCGCTGCTGCTCTTCGGCAACGTCGGGTACGACGAGCTTCGCCGCGTCGGTCGGTGTGGACGCGCGACGGTCGGCGGCGTGGTCGACGAGCGGCACGTCGGTCTCGTGCCCGACGGCGGTGACGACCGGCACCCGGCAGCCCACCACGGCACGCACGAGGCTCTCGTCGGAGAAGGGCAGCAGGTCCTCCATCGAACCGCCGCCGCGCGCGATGACGATCACGTCGACATCCGGGTCGGCGTCGAGCCGTTGCAACGCGGCGATGACCTCGGTCACGGCGTAGGGGCCTTGCACCGCAACGTTTTCGATGCGGAAGTCGACGGCCGGCCAGCGCCGCCGCGCGTTGTCGACGACGTCGCGTTCGGCTGCGCTCGCGCGGCCGGTGACCAGGCCGATCCGGCGGGGCAGGAACGGCAGTGGCCGCTTGCGTGCGGGGTCGAACAGGCCCTCCGCGGCGAGCGTCTTGCGCAGCTGTTCGAGGCGGGCCAGCAGTGCGCCGACACCGACAGGTCTGATGTCGAACGCGGTCAGCGACAGCGTGCCGCGCTGCGCCCGGAACTCCGGCTTTGCCCACACGACGACGCGGCTGCCCTCGGAGAGCCCGGGGTCGATCGCGTCGAGCATCGACCTC
>JAFAQI010000223.1 GCA_019246495.1 Frankiales bacterium
CATCGCTGCAGATGCTGACCAGCGCCTTCGGACACACACTGACCAACCTGCGCGGACTGGTTGCCCAGATCCGCAACGGTGGTGAGCAGATCGGCGCGGCGGCGGGCGAGCTGCTCGCGACGGCGGAGGAGCACGCGGCGTCGGCGACGCAGCAGTCGAGCGCGGTGTCGGAGACGACGTCGACGATCGAGGAGCTTGCGGCGACCGCGGCGCAGATCGCGGAGACCGCGGAAGCGGTTGCGCGGTACGCCGCAGAGACGTTGCGGCACGCGGAAGAGGGCCGCAGCGCGGTGCAGGCAAGTGTCGGCGCAATGGACACGATCGCGTCGCGCGTCGACTCGATCGCGTCGCGCACGTTGTCATTGGGGGAGAAGTCACAGGAGATCGGCCGGATCCTCGAGGTCATCAACGACCTTGCGGACCAGACGAACCTTCTCGCGCTCAACGCCGCGATCGAGGCTGCGCGCGCCGGTGAGCACGGTCGCGGCTTCGCAGTTGTCGCCTCCGAGGTCCGCAAGCTCGCCGAGCGTGCGCAGGAGTCGACGGGGTCAGATCGCGGCGATCGTCGGCGAGATCCAGGCCGAGACCAACGCGACGATCATTGCGAGCGAAGAGGGCGCAAAGGAGGTCCGCACCGGCAGCGACCTTGCCCGCGGTGTCGCCGACGCGCTCGAACAGATCTCGTCGATGGTCGACCAGACCACCACGGCGGCCAAGGAGATCTCGATCGCGACGCAGCAGCAGCGCTCGGCTTCCGACCAGGTCGTTGCAGCGATGACGCAGGTGTCGGAGGTGTCCCGGCAGTACGCCGTAGGGTCGAAGCAGGGTGCGGCTGCCGCGGCGCAGCTCAACAACCTGGCGACCGAGCTCCGCGCGTCGATCGCCCGCTTCTCGCTCTCATCCTGACCTCTGCCGCCGGCTCGACGCCGGTCAGCCAGCCAGCCGGCTAGGCCCCGGTCAGCGGCGACCACGGCACAGCGACAGCACCGACAGCGCAAGCTCCGCGCCCCCGTCGCCGAGGATGTCGACCCATCGTCGGATGATCGCGTTCTCCCGGCTGTGCTCCACTCGCGAGCCGCCGGCGTCGATGCGCAGCTGCTGCACCTGACGCGACACGTCGCGGCGTTCGGCGAGCAACGCGAGGAGCCGGTCGTCGATGTCGTCGAGCCGGGCGCGCCCATCGGCGACGGTCGCGATCGGGTCGAGAGTGCTGAGGTCGTTCGTCATCAGAAGGCTCCAGTCAGGTTGTGGGTGCCGGAGCAACAAAAAACGCCCCGGTCATCCCGGGGCGTCGTGGTCGCGTGTCAGTGCAGCGCGCTCCAGGACCCGTCCCGGGTCCCGGCAAAATAGGTGTGCGCCGACTGCATGCGCCCAGTGTGCCCTATCAACGGCCGCCGCCGCCAGAGTTCGCCAAGAACCGGCGCGGTCAGCCGCTGAACTCCCAGTGCCAGGGCTCGTGCGGACCGCCACCGCCGGGCATCGCCCACGCCGGATGGAACCACCCGTACGCCGCGGCGTGGTCGAGCAACCAGTTGTGCTGCGGTGAGTTGTCGACCTGGATGCCGCCGCACAAGTCGACCGCGAGACCCCAGCCGTGGTTGCTCGTCCCAGGCACCGCGGCGTAGCCCGCCGGCATCGTCGCGTAGAGCTCGACCTGCCGCTCATACGTCCGGTACGACGCCGTCACGCACAACGGCGTGCTGAACGCCGAGGCATAGGCGTGACTCATCCGGTTGAACGACGCGGCCGCAGCGGCCTGGAGCATCTCGCCCGGCGCACCCCACAGCGCACAGAGCGCCTTCGTCGGCAGCCGGCCGTTGGGGTAGCCGGCAACACTGCTCCCGTCGCAACCCGCGACCGCGCCACCCGCAGCGAGCGCTCGGCTCTGCGCCGCACGAATCGCGGCCGCCCGGGCCTCGGCACGTTGGATCCGCCGCGCCAGAGCGTTGGCCTTGGCAGTCGCTGCCGCCGAAGCGGCGCGGGTGTGCGCGAGCAACGTGCGCTCATGTCGCACCTCAGCGCGCTGCTGGCGGACCAGCACCGCCGCCTGCTGCTTCGCGGTCTGCGCGCCGCGCTCGGTCGCAAGTGCGGTCGCGGCAGCCGCACTTGCGATCTCCGCTGAGCGGTGCTGCGCGGCCTCGGCGAGCCTGAGGTCGTCGACCGCCGCCTGCTCGGTCTTGCCGAGT
>JAFAQI010000491.1 GCA_019246495.1 Frankiales bacterium
GTCGAGAGCAAGACGCAACGTGTATTCGCGGCCGGTGCGCGACAGCAACATCGCTTCGCAACCGGCGAGCTCGATGGTCGACGGCAGCAGGTCGGGACCGTCCGGCGTCGGGTGGATCGCCATCGATGCGGCGACGCGACCGAGCAGCACGTCATGCACCGACAGCTCGACGGTGTCCGGGTCCAGCCCGAGCGAGAACGTCAGGCAGGCCTGCGGGTCAAGGTCCACGACGAGGACGCGGCGGCCCAGCTCGGCAAGCGCGGCGCCGAGGGAGGCGACGGTCGTCGTCTTCGCCACGCCACCCTTCTGGTTGGCGACGGCGATCGTGCGGCAGTCGGTCACGGCGCGCTCTCGGGTCGGGGACCTGCGTCGGGGTGAGACAGGTCGAGTGTGCGAGTCGAGGGACGTCCCGGCAAGGTGCCTCGGCGACAGGTTCATCCGACCCCGGGAGACTACCTGTCAGTAGCCTGCGAAGGGTGAGCATTCCGCCGAATCTCGAGCTCGCGCCGGAAGTGACCCGGGACTGGCTGAGCGGGCCTGCGGGCCGGATCGCGGCTCTCGTCGGCGAGCCACCGGCGGACGTGCCGCCAGCGGCTGGCGTCCTGCTCGTGCCCGGATATACGGGCAGCAAGGAGGACTTCCTACCGATCCTGGCTCCGCTGGCCCGCGCCGGACGGCGGGCGGTCGCGATCGACCTTCCCGGGCAGTTCGAGTCCGCCGGTCCGGACGACCCGCAGGCCTACTCGCTCGACGCGCTCGCCAAGACCGTCACGGGGCTGCTCGCCGATCTGGGCTCCGGCGCCCACCTCGTCGGGCACTCGTTCGGCGGGCTGGTCACCCGCCGGGCCGTGGTCTCGGGCGCCACGCCCGCCTCGCTGACCATGCTCGGCTCCGGCCCGGCGGGCCTGGGCGGACGCCGGGGTGCCGTGGTCGTGCTCATGCGCGAGCTGCTGGCCGACCAGGGCGCGGCCGCTCTCGAGGTGATGGCCGAGGCGAGCGAGCGAGACGATCCGCGGGTCGCTGCCGCCGACGCGGGCGTGCGCGACTTCCTGCGCCGCCGCTGGCTCGGCAACTCGCCGGTCGGCCTCAGCGTGATGGGCCAGGACCTTTTGACCGCGGACGATGAGACCGTCGGGCTCACCGGCACCGCGGTCCCGGTGCTTGTGCTGCACGGCGCCGGCGACGACGCCTGGACACCAGCCGAGCAGGCCGCGATGGCGAAGCGGCTGGGGTCGGCCTACGTCGTGATCGACGACGCCGATCACTCGCCGGCGTGCGAGAGCCCCGCGGCCACCGTCGAGGCGCTGCTTGCGTTCTGGGCAGGCGTGGAGGGCCGGTGAGCGACCCGGGGCTGTTCGGCCCGGACAGCGTCACCTGGCGCGTGCACGGCGACCCCGTGATGTGGATCGCCGGGCTCCGCGCCCTGCTCCTTCAGGCCGTCCACCCCGCGGCGATGGCCGGCGTGCTGCGGCACTCGGACTTCCGGGCCGATCCGTGGGGGCGGCTGCTGCGCACCGCTGACTACGTCGGCGTGGTGTCGTTCGGCAGCACCGCCGAGGTCGCTGCCGCGGGCGCCCGGGTCCGCGGGCTGCACGAGAAGGTGCGCGGGACCGACCGGGAGACCGGCGTCCGCTACCGCGCGTCCGACCCCGCGCTGCTCACCTGGGTGCACTGCTGCGAGGTCGAGTCGTTCCTCACGACGTTCCAGCGCGCCGGCGGTGGCCTGACGCCCGGCGAGGCCGACATCTACTACGCCGAGCAGACCCGCGCGGCGGAAGTCGTCGGTCTCGACCCGGCAACGGTGCCGGGCAGCGCCGCCGCGATGGCCGGCTATTTCGCGCGGATGCGTCCCGAGCTCTCGGTCGACCGGCGGACGAGACGGGTCGCCGGCTACGTCTTGGCGCCGCCGATGCCCCGCCGCGTCCGCTGGCTCACTCCGGCCCGGCCGGCGTGGGCGGCCGGTGCCGGGCTCGCGGCCGGTCTTCTGCCGGGCTGGGCGCGGCGGCTCTACGGCCTGCCGCCGCTGCCGTTCGCCGGCGGCGTCTCGACTCTCGGCGTGCGGACGCTGCGAGCGGCGTCCGCGGCGGCCCCGGCGGCGTACCGGGAGGGGCCGCACCTGCGCGCGGCCCGGGAGCGCCTCGGCCTCGCTCAGTCCTCGCTGGCGAGCGCCGCCCAGGGGGCATAGGGCGCCGTCGCCGCGCGCCCCTCCGGGCAGTGCGCGGAGAAGTCGCACCATCCGCACATCCGCCCCGGGTTGGGCGGGAAGGCCGCGTCGTCGCCCGCTGCCTCTGCGGCGACGGCGTCGGCGGCAATGTCCTCGGCCCGGCGCAGGTGCCGGGCGAGCGTCTCGTCGGTGTGCTGCCACGTCAGGACCTCGCCGGTCGGCAGATGGTGCAGCTCGACGGTGACGCAGCGCCGCCGGAGCGTCCGGGCGGCAGCCGCCGCATAGATCGCCATCGCCAGCGAGCCGCGCGCGTCGTCGGTCGACAGCGCGTGCCTGCCGGTCTTGTAGTCGACGACCACCAGCTCGTCGCCGCGACGGTCGAGCCGGTCGACGCGACCCGACACCGCCAGCCGCTCGGTCCGCATCCCGACGGTCCGCTCGATGCCGATCGGCTCGTCGTACGGGTCGAGCCGGGCGACGTAGTCGGACGTCATCTGCGCCGCCCGCTCACGCCACCGCTCGCTCTGGTCGTCATCGCGGAAGCCGAGCTCGATCCAGCGCGTGCGCACGAGGTCGGCGGCGGCTGCCGGCGTACGGCGCTCGACCGGCAGCGACCACCACGCGGCGAGGGCCGTATGCACCGCGGCACCCATGCT
>JAFAQI010000451.1 GCA_019246495.1 Frankiales bacterium
GCGAACTTGTCCGTCTCATCGCCGGTCTCCCCGCCGAACAGCTCCGCCACCTCGCGCTGCTCTGCGGTCAGCACGTGCACTACGAGCCGGTCCGCCTTCGCGGCGATCCGCGTCGTGCGGTTCTTGTCCGACAGCAGCACCAGGAACCGTGCCGGGTCGATGCTCACCTGCGTCGCAAACCCGACGAGGCAACCATCCCGCTCGTCAGCGGTCGCTGTGGTGACGACGAACATCGGATAGTCGAGCAGGCCCGTGACGTCCTCGAACGACGTCATCAGCTGCCGATGCGTGACTCGACGTTCTCCCGCAACGCCTCGAGGCGTTCCGCGGACGGCATGAGGAACAGGCCGCGCGCCTCGGCCGTGACGACGTCGTTCGCGACGATCTCGCCGCTCGCCCGCACCTGCCGACCGTCGACCGAATCGGTCCGCGCGCGGATCGTCAGCGGGACGTCGTACGGCGTGGGCTTGCGATAACGCACCGTCAGCTCGGCCGTGAACCCACCGACACCAGCCGCCGCGTTGGCATGGCCGAGCAGCTGATCGAGCAGGCTCGCGACCCAACCGCCGTGCACCACGCCGGGCGGTCCCTCGTGAATCGGCCGCATCGTGCACTCACCGACGACCGACCGGTCGTCCAGCACGCGCACCGTCATCGGCGGCGCGATCGGGTTCGCCGAGCCGATCACCGGGCTGAACGGCCGCCGACCGCGCCGCATGCTCTCCGCATCCGGCCACGGCATCGACTCGCGCATGCCGACGTCCTCGAGCCGCTCCGCCAGCCGGATGATGTCGAGACTCGCGGCCTCCCGCGCCGCATCCGAGGCCATCGACAGCACCGACGCGTTCATCAGGCGCCGCACAGCGGCCGCCAGCCGTGCCGACGCAGCGTCGGCGGGCTCCCCGTGGTCAACAGGCAAGCTCAGTGTCCCTGGTAGTTGGGCTCGCGCTTCTCCTTGAACGCCAGTGTGCCCTCTTTCGCGTCAGCCGTGCCGAAGATCGGCAGACCGATCTCGAGCTCGACCTTCAGCGCCTCGTCCTCCGGCAACCCCTCGGTCGCCTGCACCGACCGTTTGATCGCCTGCACCGCAAGCGGACCGTTGCGCGCGATCCGCTCGCTGATCTCCAGCGCGGTGGGCAACGCCTGACCGTCCGGTACGACGCGGCCGATCAGACCGATGCGCTCGGCTTCCGCGGCCGGGATCGTGTCGCCGGTCAGCAACAGCTCCATCGCCTTGGTGAACGGAATCTGCCGCCGCAGCCGCACGGTCGAGCCGCCGAGGGGGAATAGTGCCCGCGTCACCTCGACGACGCCGAACATCGCGCTCTCACCGGCGACCCGGATGTCGGTCGCTTGCAGGATCTCGGTGCCGCCGGCAACGGCGTAGCCCTCGACCGCGGCGATGAGCGGCTTGGTCAGCTTGTGATGCCGAAGCAGGGCTTTCCACGCGAGTCCGGCGTCGGACCGCATCCGCTTCGCGGCGTCGCTCTGGTTCTGCGAGTCGTTCATCGCCTTGAGGTCCGCACCGGCGCAGAACACGCCACCCGCACCTGTCAGCACCGCGCAGCGAATCGCGTCGTCGCTGTCGATGCGGTCCCACGCGTCAGCGAGACCGACGAGCATCTCCGGCGAAAGCGCGTTCTTGGCTTCGGGCCGGTTCATCGTCACGACGAGGACGTGACCGACCAGCTCGGTCTCGAGGTGGGACAACCGTCAGAGCCTTTCGATGATCGTGCCGGTCGCGAGCGCACCGCCGGCGCACATCGACACCAGCGCCGTCGATCCGCCGGTGCGCTCGAGTTCGTGCAACGCGGTCGTGATGAGCCGCGAGCCCGTCGAGCCGACCGGGTGACCCAGCGCGATCGCGCCACCGTTGACGTTGACCTTGTCCATGTCGACCTTGTGCTGTCGCGCCCAGTTGACGACAACCGCCGCGAACGCCTCGTTGACCTCGAACAGGTCGATGTCATTGATCGACATGCCTGCACGCTCGAGCACTCTCGTCGTCGCCGCGACCGGGCCGTTCAGGTGGTAGTAGGGCTCGTCACCCACGAGGCACTGGGCGACGATGCGCGCCCGCGGCTTGATGCCGAGGTCGCTCGCCTTCTCGCGGGACATCAGCATCACCGCGGCTGCGCCGTCCGAGATCTGTGACGACGTACCCGCCGTGTGGAAGCCACCTTCGAGCACCGGCTTCAACGTCGCGAGCTTCTCCAGCGACGTCTCGCGCAGCCCCTGGTCGCGGTCGACGAGCTTGGTCTCACCCGTCGGCTGGCCGTCCTCGCCGAGCACCGGTGCGTCGATCGGCGCGATCTGCGACTTGAACCGCTCCTCGGCCCAGGCCTGCGCCGCCTTCTGCTGCGACGCGAGCCCGAACGCGTCGAGGTCCTCGCGGCTGATGTCGAAGTCCTTCGCGATGCGGTCGGCGCCGGTGAACTGGTCCGGCAGGTCGAGGTCCCAACCCTCCGGCCGCGGCACGCCCGGCCCGCCGTAGACGGCTGCCCCGAGGCCGACCCGCGACATCATCTCGACGCCACACGCGATGCCCACGTCGATCGCGCCGGCCGCGATCAGCCCGGCGATGAAGTGGTTCGCCTGCTGCGCCGACCCGCACTGGCAGTCGATCGTCGTCACGCCCGCGGTCGTCGGGAGCCCGGCGCTCAGCCACGCGTAGCGGGCGATGCTCCCCGCCTGCTCGCCGCCCTGCGTCACGCAGCCGCCGACGACCTGCTCGACCGCGCCCGGCTCGACGCCCGCACGGGCGATGACCTCGCGCTGGACGTGACCGAGGGTCAGCGCCGGATGCAGCCCGGCCAGCCAGCCGTTGCGCTTCCCGATCGGCGTCCGCACCGCCTCGACGATCACGGCTTCAGACATGGCGATGCCCCTTCAGAACGATCCGGAGGCCAAGTAGAACACATTCTAGTTTTCCCGGCCAGAAGTGTTGACGCCCCGTCAGATCCGCGCCAGATTAGAACACGTTCTCATTTTCGGAGCGTGACGCGTGACTCAGCTCGACATCGATGTCTACGACATGGACCAGTACGCCGAGGGCGGCGTACCGCACGACAAGCTGCGGACCCTGCGGGCCGAAGCGCCGATCTATCGGCACGGCGATCCGCAGCTGCCCGAGGGTTACTGGGCGCTGACCCGGCATGCCGACGTGGTCTATGTCTCCCGCAACCCGGAGCTGTTCTCGTCGTTCGAGAAGACGGCGATGCTCGACGAGTACCCGCAGGAGCAGATCGACCCGCAGCGGTTGTTCATGCTCAACCAGGACCCGCCCGACCACACGCGGACCCGACAGCTGGTCAACCGCGGCTTCACGCCGCGGATGATCGCGCGGCTCGAGGAGCGCATCCAGGAGACCTGCGACGACATCGTCGCGCAGGCGGTGGCCAAGGGTGAGGGCGACTTCGTCACGCTCTGCGCGGCCGAACTGCCGCTCATCGTCATCGCCGAGCTGATGGGCGTGCCGATCGAGGACCGGCACAAGGTCTTCGACTGGTCCAACCGCATGGTCGGCGGCAACGACCCCGAGTACGGCGTGACCGAGCAGCAGCGGCTCGACGCGGCAACGGAGATGTGGGCCTACGCGAACCAGCTCGCCGAGCAGAAGCGCAAGGACCTCAAGGACGACATCGTCTCCAAGCTGATCAGCCCGGACGAGGAAGGCAACGTCCTCTCCGAGCTCGAGTTCGATCT
>JAFAQI010000476.1 GCA_019246495.1 Frankiales bacterium
GGACGTGCAGACGTTGATCCGCCGGCGCGTGCCGCGCCCGACGAGCGCACGCACGGTCTGGATGTTGGGGTTGAACCGCCGGCGGGTGCGGCGGTGGGAGTGCGAGACGCTCATGCCGAATCCCGGCCCCTTGCCGCACACGTCGCACACGGAAGCCACGGAACTCTCCACTCCTCGGGACCGCTGCTCGGCCCAGCTCGTCGGCATCGAGATGCCGGTCGCGGCCGCAGGGCCGTCAGGACGACCCGACAAGGGTAGCCCGAGCGGCGGGTCGGGCTCAAAGACTCGACCGGACGGCTTCACGCGGGCTGGCAACAGGGTGGTGACGGCTCCCCGCCCTACGCTCCTCGTCGTGGCGGGCCTCGACGCGCGGCTGCGAGACGCGGTGGGGGACAAGACTGCCAAGGCGCTGGAGAAGGGGCTCGGTCTCGAGACCGTCGGCGAGCTCCTGCGCCACTATCCGCGCCGCTACGCCGAACGCGGCGTACTGACTCCGCTCAACGAGCTGCGGCCCGACGACTACGTCACGGTCATGGCCGAGATCGCGAAAGTCGACGTCATTCCGATGCGCAACCGGCGCGGCCGCATGGTGAAGGTCGCGGTCACCGACGGCGCGGGCAAGCTGACGCTCACCTTCTTCAACCAGGCCTGGCGGGCGAACCACCTCAACGTCGGCCAACGTGGACTGTTCGCGGGCAAGGTCGGAGTGTTCCGCGGTCAACGCCAGCTCACCAACCCGCAGACGCAGCTGCTCGACGAGGACGACACCGGGCTCGACAGCGAGATGCTGACCGGCCTCATCCCGGTCTATCCCGCGACGGCGCAGCTGCCCACCTGGAACATCGCCCGGGCGGTGCGCACCGTTCTCGACGTCGTCGACATCGACGAGGACCCCTTGCCGGAGGAGGTGCGCAGCAGACACGACCTGCTGCCGTTGCGCGAGGCACTGCGGCTCGTGCACCAGCCGGACACCCGCGAGCAGGTGAGTCGCGCGCAGCGTCGCCTGAAGTGGGACGAGGCGTTCGTCCTCCAGGTCGTGCTCGCGCAACGGCGGGCGGCTGCCTCCGCGCAGCCGGCGGTGCCGCGGCGGCAGGTGCTCGGCGGCCTGCTCGAGGCGTTCGACGACCAGTTGCCGTTCACCCTGACGAGTGGTCAGCGGGACGTGAGCGCGCAGATCTTCGACGACCTCGCCCTGCCGCATCCGATGCACCGGCTGCTGCAGGGAGAGGTGGGTTCCGGCAAGACCGTTGTCGCGCTGCGCGCGATGCTGCTCGTCGTCGACAGTGGCGGGCAGGCCGCGCTGCTCGCGCCGACGGAAGTCTTGGCACAACAGCACGCGCGAACCATCGCCGCACTGCTCGGGCCACTGGCCCAGGCCGGTCAGCTGGGCGGTGCAGAAGTCGCGACCCGCGTGGCGTTGCTGACCGGCTCGCAGTCTGCAGCTGCACGTCGCGCGAACCTGCTCGACGCCGCGAGTGGTGCCGCGGGGATCGTTGTCGGCACGCACGCGCTCTTGCAAGAACATGTGCAGTTCGCCGACCTCGGTCTCGTCGTGGTCGACGAGCAGCACCGGTTCGGTGTCGAGCAACGCGACGCCTTGCGCGCCAAGGCGGAGACGCCGCCGCACGTCCTCGTCATGACCGCGACGCCGATCCCGCGCACGGTTGCGATGACGGTCTACGGCGACCTCGAGACGTCGATGCTCACCGAGCTTCCGGTCGGCCGCGCACCGATCCAGACCACCGTCGTGCCGGTCGGCGACAAGCCGCAGTGGCTCGACCGCGCCTGGCAACGAGTACGCGAAGAGGTGGAGGCGGGCCGACAGGTCTACGTCGTATGTCCGCGCATCAGCGGTGACGTCGACGACGACGACGCAGGCGGCGGGCGGCCATTGCCCGACGACGCCGACGAGGAAGGCGCGCGCCGGCCGCCGGCCGCTGTCACGGAGCTTGCGCCCCAGCTGGCCGAAGGTCCACTCGCGGGTCTGCGGCTCGAGATGCTCCACGGCCGGATGACGCCGGACGCCAAGGACGACGTCATGCAGCGCTTCGGCAGGGGTGACGTCGACGTGCTGGTCGCGACCACAGTCATCGAAGTCGGTGTCGACGTCGCCAACGCGACGGTGATGGCCGTGATGGATGCCGACCGGTTCGGCGTCTCGCAGCTGCACCAGCTCCGTGGCCGGGTCGGCCGCGGCTCACATCCCGGCCTGTGCCTGCTCGTCACCGCGGCGCCACCGGACACGCCTGCGCGCGAGCGGCTCGACGGTGTTGCCGCCACGCTGGACGGTGTCGAGCTCGCCCGCCTCGACCTCGAGCAACGCCGCGAAGGCGATGTGCTCGGTGCGGTGCAGTCGGGGCGCCGGTCCAGCCTGAAGCTGCTCCGGCTGCTGCGCGACGAGGACATCATCACCGCCGCCCGGAAGGAGGCGACCGCACTCGTCGACGCGGACCCGACACTCTCGCGGCACTCCGCTCTCGTCGTTGCGGTGCGCGAGCTGGTCGAGACCGAGCGGGCCGACTTCCTCGAGAAGGCGTGAGCTGATGGCGCGCATCGTCGGTGGCGTCGCCGGCGGTCGCCGCATCGACGTGCCCCGCGGCACCACGACCCGGCCCACCGCCGAGCGGACGCGCGAGGGTCTCTTCTCCGCGCTCGAGTCGATGTTGGGCTCGCTCGCCGACCAGCCGTTCCTGGACCTCTACGCCGGCTCCGGCGCCGTCGGACTCGAGGCCGCGAGCCGTGGCGCTGCACCGGTCCGGCTCGTCGAGAACGCTGCCACCGCCCTGCGGGTGATCCGCGACAACATCGCGACGCTCGCGCTGCCGCACGTGGAGCTGTCCGGCGAACCGGTCGAACGCCTGCTTTCCGGCGATCCGGACAACAGCTACGCGGTTGTCTTCCTCGACCCGCCCTATGCGGTCAGCGCAGTCCGGCCGGTCGCGTTGCTCGTCGAACGAGGCTGGCTCGCACCGGGTGCCGTCGTCGTGGTGGAGCGTGCCACCCGCGACGGTGCCTGGGAGTGGCCGGACGGTCTCGTCGCCGATCGGATGCGCCGGTACGGCGACAGCACGCTTTGGTACGGTCGCCGACCATGACCACGCGGCGCGCGGTGTGTCCCGGCTCGTTCGATCCGGTGACCAACGGCCACCTGGACATCATCGGCCGCGCTTCGCGGCTGTACGACGAAGTCGTCGTCGCGGTGCTCATCAACAAGACGAAGAGCTCGCTGTTCACCGTCGAGGAACGCGTCGAGCTGCTGGTCGAGTGCACCCGCAGCTACGGCAACGTGACGGTCGACTCGTTCCACGGGCTCATCGTCGACTTCTGCCGCGACCGGCAGATCCCGGTCATCGCCAAGGGACTTCGCGCGGTCAGTGACTTCGACTACGAGCTCAAGATGGCGCAGATGAACAACGGCCTC
>JAFAQI010000386.1 GCA_019246495.1 Frankiales bacterium
TGACGTCGGTCGCGGCATGGATGCCCGCGGCGACCGCCTGCTCGGCGGCCGTGCGGTTGAGTGTCGTCATCACCTCGACGGCCTCGGGGAACGAGTCGCCCGTCGCCTTGTGCCGGTTGTTGAGCACGCCGAGGCCGAGCGGTTTCGTCAGCGACAACGGGAGGCCGGGTCGCGCAGCGTCGTTGCGCAGCAGCCGATCGGCGGAGGCGACACCAGTGACGGCCATGCCGTACTTCGGCTCGGGGTCGTCGATGCTGTGGCCGCCGGCGACGTGACATGACGCCTCGCGCGCGATGTCGAGACCGCCCCGCAAGACCTCGCGGGCGAGTTCCATCGGCAGCAGGTCGCGCGGCCAGGCGAGCAGGTTGATGGCGACGAGCGGCCGGCCGCCCATCGCGTAGATGTCGGAGAGCGCGTTGGCCGCGGCGATGCGGCCCCAGTCGTGGGCGTCGTCGACGACCGGGGTGAAGAAGTCGGCGGTTGCCAGGATCGCGGTGTCACCGTCGAGGCGCACCGCGGCCGCGTCGTCGCCGGAGTCGAGGCCGACGATGAGGTCGCCGGCGTCGGGGTGCTGGTCCGTGCCGACGAGGCCGGCGACGATCGCCTCGAGCTCGCCGGGGGGGATCTTGCATGCGCAGCCACCGCCGGCGGCGTACTGGGTGAGCCGCATCTGCTGCTGCGTCAGGCTCACCCGCGCAACTCTAGGCGGGCTCGTCCGAACAGTCCGATCTGGCCGATTCGGCGGTCAGGTGCCGGTTGCGCGCGCTACAACGAGGTCACCTGTCGCTCACGGGGGAGACACGTCATGCACCGGTCGGCCTGGGTCGCGGTGGTGAGCGCCACGCTGCTCGGTGCGGCGCCGGCCCTCGCCTCGACGGCGTCGTCGTCGCATCCGCCGGGCATCTCGCCGCAACACCGACTGGCCGCGGCGCCCGCGTGCGTACATCCGCCGACGAAGGTGAACAACTACGCACCGCCTGTCTCCGGTCGCACGGTCGCGTTGACCTTCGACGACGGTCCTGGTCCGACGACGCAGGCAGTCATCGACATCCTGCGCAGCGAGCGGGTCACCGCGACGTTCTTCAACATGGGCGTGCAGCAGCAGGCGAATCCCGACGTTGTGATCGAGGAGGCGCGCGACGGCTTCGCGCTCGGCGACCACACCTGGGACCACCACGAGATGACCGCGATGACGGCGCATCAGCAGGAGACTGAGATCCGGCGAGCGGCGGCGGAGCAGCTGTCGATCCTGGGTGGCCGGCCGTGTCTGTTCCGCCCGCCTTACGGCTCGTACGACGCGACGACGCTCGCCCTGACAAGCGCCAACGACATGGCGTTGTGGAACTGGTCGGTTGACATCGAGGACTGGAAAGCTGCCGGCTCGTCGTCGTCGTACTGGGTGCACCGCATCATCACGCGCGCGGAGGCCGGCGCGAGCCAGCAGCACCCGGTGATCCTGATGCACAACCAGGCGACGCCCGACCCGGCGACGGTGGCGGCGCTGCGGCCGGTGATCCGCTACTACAAGGCGCGGCACTACACGTTCGTCGACCTCTACGGCCGGACGCTGCTGCCGTCGGTCGCGGCCACGGCACGGACGGCGTCCGGTTTGCATCGGGTCGAGGTGGCAGCGAACGGTGCGCTGCGCGAGCAGGTCGACGCCGGCTCAGGGGCGTGGCATTGGCTGGGCCGGGGCTTCGCCGACTCGCCGGCGGCGGTGGCGACCGGTCCAGCCGAGATGTTGGTGGCGGCGCGCGAGGCGACGGGCGACGTCGCGGTGCGCGAGGCGCACGACGGCAGTTGGGCGGGGGGATGGCGCCGCCTCGGCGGCAGCTGGGTCGGCCGCCCGCAGCTCGCGGTTACTGCGTCCGGTGCGGTCGCGCTGGTGATGCGCGGGCTCGACGACCAGGCCTGGCTGCGAGAGCGGGTGAATGGTCGCTGGTCGGCATGGCGGCGGCTCGGCGCGCACCTGCTGGCCGGTCCGGCGGTGGCGTCGACCGGCGGGCGGGGGCTCACGGTCGTCGGTGTCGACGACGGCGGACGTGTGGTGACGACGCATCGCAGCGCGCAGCGGTGGAGTGCCTGGCGCGTCCTCGGCCGCGCGGCGCCGGTTGACCCCGCGCTGGTGTCGACAGCGTCGGGATCGCGGCTGCTGCTCGTGACGCGGAGCAGCCGCGGGACGCTGCAGACTCGTGCATGGACGTCGCGTGACGGCTGGGCGGCCCGCGGTTCGGCAGTGCGCGGCGCGGTCGACTCGGCGCCGGGTGTCTACCTCGACGTGCGGATGGTGCGGCTGTTCGGCGTACGGGGAAATGGTCTTTCGGAGAACGACTGGTCGCTGAAGCGCGGCCGTTGGTCCGGCTGGCACGCCGCCTGAGCGGAGTCAGCCAACGGCCGACTCGACGCGCGCGGCGGTCGCGACGAGCAGCTCCTCGGAGTTGTGCGGTCCGACGAGCTGAAGGCTGGCCGGGAATGGCGAGCCAGCTGCTGGCACGGGTTGCGCGGTCGCCGGCACACCGGCCGCGTTGAAGAGCGACACGTTCTTCGTGATGTCGATGACGCCGCTCAGCAGCGCGTCGCCGGCGACTTCCTCGATCCGCGGCGGGAAGATCGGCATTGTCGGCAGGGCGAGCAACTCGACCTTTGTGAAGAGCGTGGACAACGACTTCCGCCACTCGTCGAGTCGTGCGATGGCATCGTCGTAGCCGGCTCCGAGCAGCTCGCAGAGCGCCATCGTCGATTTGATGTCGTCGCCGAGCCCGTCGGCGTCGCTCTCCAGCAGCGTGTGGTCGGCGTCCCAGATCTCCTTGAAGTAGATCGCGGTGAACAGCTCGTTGCCGGTCTCGAACCCGTCCCACTCGATGGGCACGACGTCGAGCTCGGCTTGGCGCAGCGCGGTGTCGATCGCCGACTCGATGGCGGGGTCGCCGTCGGTGCGCAGGCGGCCGATGCGGGTCGCTGCCGACGCGGCGGGTTGGAAGCCCGGCTCGAGCAACTGCATGCCGAGGACGACGCCCGCGATGTCGCGTGCCATCGGGCCGATCGTGTCGAGGGTCGTGGCGAGCGGCCAGACGCCTTCGGTGGAGATGCGGCCGTAGGTGGTCTTGAGTCCGGCGGTGCCGCAGCAGGCGGACGGGATGCGGACGGAGCCGCCCGTGTCAGAGCCGAGTGCGGCGTCGGCCTCGTCTGCGGCGACGGCGACGGCGGACCCGCTGGACGAGCCGCCGGGGATGCGGTCGGCGTCGAGCGGGTTGACCGGGCTGCCGAACCACGGGTTGGTGCCGATCGGCAGCATCGCGAGCTCGTGCAGGTTGACCTTGCCGACGATGCGCGCACCGGCCGCGCGGGCGCCGGCGAGGCAGGGCGCGTCGTTGTCAGCGGGTTTGGCGATGCGTTCGAGCGCGCGTGATCCGCCGGTGGTCGGGATGCCTTCGACGTCGATGATGTCCTTCACCGCGAGTCGCGGTCCGTCGCCGGTGCTGTCCAGCCGAGTGATCCATGTCGACATGCGGAGCAATCTAGGCCGCGCGGTTCGGCCGTCGTCACGGCGTACTGCGGCGCCGACCTAGCATGCGGGCGGAGGCGTCTGTGTCCTGGTGGGCGCCGCGGTCTTCAAAACCGTAGAGCGGCAGTTCCTGTCGCTGGTGGGTTCGATTCCCATCCGCCTCCGCCACCTGCAGTGTGTCGACGACCGGGGTCGGCGGTAGCACTGCCGTCGAGATGGCTGGCGTGGTCGCGTGCACGGAAGTGGTCGCTAATCCGGCAGGAAATCCGCCCTGGACGCGACCACTTCCGTGCACGAGGGATGTCAGATGTTGGTCGGCGCGGTTTGGTAGGCGAGGTCCGCTGGCCTTTACGTCGACGGCCCGCCGGAATAGCGTCCGAGCCACCAGTTTGAGCGGGGGGCGGACATGCGCATCCGGAGAACCTCGGCACATCGGACAAACCGCGCGCGTCGACTGTCCGTCTGTCTGGCGGTCGTGGGCGTTGTCGGCGGCGTACTGCAACTCTCCACCGGCGTCGCCTCGGCGACCGTCACAGTCACGACGACAGCTGACTCAGGCGCCGGGTCACTCCGAGACGCGATCGCCAGCGCCGCTGCGGGCGACACCATCGTCGTGCCGGCGTCGGCGTCGCACTACCAGGTCACGTCCGGCGAGCTCGTCATCAACAAGGCACTCACCATCCAAGGCGCAGGTGCCGCGACCACGATCGTCGACGCCGCCGGCACCAGCCGGGTGTTCCACGTCGTCTCCGGCGTCGCCAGCGGTGGCACGGTCAAATTCCAGGGCCTGACCATCACCGGCGGCTCGGTCACGACCGGTGGCCCGGGCGGCGCCGGAGTGCTCGTCGATCCCGGCATCGACGCGACCATCGCGTTCGCCAATGCCCGAGTCAGCAACAACACCGTGAACCTCGACATGGGTGCGACCGGCAACGGCGGTGGCGGCGGCATCTACGACAACAGCACCGGCACGCTGCAGCTCACCGGCACGACCGTCAGCGGCAACTCGGTGACCATCACCGACGCGCAAGCCTGCTGTCACGGCGGTGGTGGCATCTATGGCAACGGCGGGCCCATCACGCTCTCCTCGAGCATCGTGAACGGCAACACCGTCAACGTGACCGCGCCCGCGACCGACAGCAACGCCGGGACCAACGGCTTGCACTGCTGCGGCGGTGGCGGTGGCATCTACCAGTTCCCGCCTGCAGCCGTCACCGTCACGTCGAGCTCGGTCAGCAACAACGGCGCAATTGTCACCGGCGGCGACAACGACCATGGCGGCGGTGGCCTCTACCTGCACGACGGGGGCACGTCGGTCACCGTCACCATCACGGGGAGCAGCTTCATCGGCAACACGACGACCGTCCACGGCACCACCAGCGAGAGCGGCACCGATGTCCTGCACTGCTGCCAGGGCGGCGGCGCCATCCACTCCGGCCCCATCCTGCACATCTCCGACAGCACGTTCCGTTCCAACAAGGCGACGGTCGTCGACGGTGACTGCTGCCACGG
>JAFAQI010000494.1 GCA_019246495.1 Frankiales bacterium
ATCTGCCCGTGGTGCCGTACGGCGACACCGCATCGCGAGGTCGAGGTCGCTCCGACGAACGCCGGACCGCCACGGGTGCTTCTGGTCGAGGACGACCCGTCGGTCCGCGACTACGTGCGCACCGCGCTGTCGGGGACGATCGAGGTCGACGCCGTCGCGACCGCGAGCGAAGGTCTCGAGAAGGCGACGAGCGACAGCTACGACGGCGTGCTAGTCGACAACCTGCTGCCCGACCTCACCGGGGTCGAGCTCATCCGGTTGCTCCGCAGCGAGGCGCGGACCGCCGCGCTGCCGGTGATGCTGTTCACCGGCGACACCAGCGGCGGCCTCGAGGAGGAGGCTCGCAACGCCGGCGCGGACGACTATCTGCAGAAGCCGGTCGAGCCGTTGCTCCTCGAGGAGCGGCTGCTCGCGCTGGTGAGCCGCAGCGCACGCATCGACGCCTGACGCTCGACGTAGGCTGGTGGGGCCATGAGCCTCCCTGCCGTCGATGCCGTCAACGCCGCGCTGGCGACCGTTTCCGACCCCGAGATCCATCGCCCGATCACCGATCTGGGCATGGTCAAGTCGGTGTCGGTCGCCGATGACGGCTCGGTCGACGTGGGGATCTACCTCACGACCCAAGGCTGCCCGCTCCGCGACCGGATCACCTCGGACGTGACCGCGGCGGTGTCGAAGGTCCCCGGAGTGACCGCGGTGCGGGTGGACCTCGACGTCATGAGCGATGCCCAGCGGCAGTCGCTTCGGCAGTCACTGCAGGGTGGCCGGCCGGCGCGGACGATCACGTTTGCGCAACCCGGCTCACTGACTCGCGTGCTCGCAGTCGCCAGCGGCAAGGGCGGTGTCGGGAAGTCGTCGGTGACGGCCAACCTCGCGGTCGCGATGAGCGCGCAGGGACTCACGGTCGGCGTGGTCGACGCGGACGTCTATGGCCACTCGCTGCCGCGCATGTTCGGCATCGACCATCCGCCGGCGATCGTGGACGGCATGATCGTGCCGCCGGAGTCGCACGGCGTGAAGGTCGTGTCGGCCGGCATGTTCGTCGAGGGCAACCGGCCGATCGTGTGGCGTGGTCCGATGCTGCACCGCGCGCTCGAGCAGCTCCTCGCCGACGTCTTCTGGGGCGACCTCGACGTGCTGCTGCTCGACCTCCCGCCGGGCACCGGTGACATCGCGATCTCGACCGCGCAGCTGTTGCCGACGGCAGAGGTCGTCGTTGTGACGACGCCGCAGCTCGCCGCGCGCGAAGTCGCGGAACGTGCCGGCGCCGTCGCGGTGCAGACGCACCAGCGGCTGGCGGGGGTCGTGGAAAACATGGCGGGACTTCCTTGCCCGCACTGTGGCGAGCATGTCGACGTGTTCGGCAGTGGCGGCGGGCAGGCCGTGGCCGACTCGCTGACGACGCTTCTCGGCGTACCCGTCCCGTTGCTCGGCTCCGTGCCGATCGACCCGCGCCTGCGCGAGGGCGGCGACACCGGCCGGCCGATCGTGCTCGACCAGCCCGACTCCCCCGCAGCGCAGGCGCTCACCGCGATCGCGCGCGACCTCGCGGCGCGGACGAAGTCGCTCGTCGGCCGCCCGCTGTCTCTGACCCCCGTCGGCTGACGCATCTGTTGGCGTATCTGTCCGACGGTGAACGGGCTATAGCCCTCTCACCGTCGGACACTTCCGTGGGTTACGTGGCGTCGGCGTCGTAAGGCGGGCGCTCGCCGGGCGGAAGCGCGGCCGGTACGCCGGGCACGACCGGGTGATCGTCGTCGTCGTCCAACACCGACTGCATGAATCTGCGCGGATGCAACGACGCGAGGTCGAGGTCGGCCATCTCGGGACCGAGCTCGGCCTTGATGTCGGCGGAGGCGTTGCGTGCCATTGCGCGGAGTTGCCGGAGGACGCGCGCCGCTTCGGCGGCCGCCTTGGGAAGCCGGTCCGGCCCGAGTACGACGAGGCCGACGACCGCGATGACGATGAGCTCCCACCAACCGACCTGGCTGAACATCGCTCGCCTCAGTCGCTCGGTGCGGAGCCGAGGACGACGTTCGCCGTACGCCGCTGGCCGCCGCGCAGATAGGTCAGCGTCACGTGCGCGCCCGGCACTCGTTTGCGGATCGCGACGATGAGCTCGTCGGCCGACGTGATGCGCTGCCCGTCGACCGCAACGATGACGTCGCCGGCGTGCAGTCCGGCGCGGGCGGCCGGCCCGGTGACCGCCGACGCGCCCTTGATGATTCGCGCGCCATCACCCTCGTAGCGGCCGTCGAGCCGGACGCCGATGATCGCGTGAGTGGCGAAGCCGTTGCTGATGATCGCGCGAGCGATGCGCTTCGCCTGGTCGATCGGGATCGCGAAGCCGAGGCCGATGTTGCCGCCCTCGCCGCCGGACAGCGGGCTGCTCGACAACGTGGCGATCGCCGAGTTGACCCCGATGACCTGCCCGCGGGCATCAACCAGCGGGCCGCCGGAGTTGCCGGGGTTGATCGCGGCGTCGGTCTGGATCGCGTCGATGATGTTGTCGGCGGCGCCCTGGTTCGCACCCGCCGCGACCGGGCGGTCCAGCGCACTGACGATGCCGCTCGTCACGGTGCCCGCGAGTCCCAGTGGCGAGCCGACCGCGACGACCGGGTCGCCGACTGCGACCGATGCCGAGGTCCCGAGCACGGCGGCGTGCAGCCCCTGGACGCCGCGCACCTTGATGACTGCGAGGTCGCTCACCGTGTCCGGCTTGCCGACGACGGTCGCCGGCACAACCTGCTCGTCCGGCAGGATCACCCGCAGCTTTCCGCCGTGGGCGACAGCGGCGATCACGTGGTTGTTCGTGAGGATGTAGCCGGAGTTACTGATCACGATGCCGGAGCCGGTGTCGCCACCGCTGCCCACTCGCACCTCGATCGACACGACGCTGGGAAGGATCCGTGCGGCGACAGCCGCCGTCGATCCGGCCGGGCGGCGCAGGAGCGGGCTGCTCGCCGGCACTGCTCCGATGTCGACGGTCCGCGGACGCTGCGTCGAGGCTGAGTGCGTGCGTGCCACGAGCCCGCCGATGCCGCCACCGAGGACAGCGGCGGTCATGACCGCGATGGCAAGAACAGCCCACCCGGGCGGCGAGTCTCGCCAATCGCTCATCGGCCCATTGTGGCCCGTCGTTAGGCTGGCCGCGACCACAGGAGGTCGGCATCAGCGCGGACGACGACGGCACAACGACACGACGGGCACGCGACTACACCGAAGCGTGGCTCGCGGAGGACGACGCCCTGCAGAACGCGCGGCGGCGCGGCTCGGAGCTGGGCGCGGTCCCGATCCAGCCCGGCGGTGGCGCCATGCTGCGCTTCCTCGCGGCATCGATCGGTGCCCGGCACGTCGTCGAGATCGGCACGGGCGCCGGCGTCTCCGGCATCTATCTCCAGCGCGGCATGGCCCTCGACGGCGTACTCACCTCGATCGACGCGGAGGCGGAGCACCAGCGGGTCGCCAAGGAGTCGTTCGCCGAGGCTGGCCTCCCGCCCGGGCGGGCGCGGCTGATCTGCGGCCGCGCGCTCGACGTACTTCCCCGGCTCACCGATGGCGCCTACGACTTGGTGTTCGGCGACGCGGCCAAGGGCGAGTACGGCGACTACCTCACCGAGGCGATGCGCCTGCTTCGGCCGGGCGGGATCGTCGTTTTCGACAACGCGCTGTGGCACGGCCGGGTGCCCGACGCGTCGGCGCGAGACGCCGAGACGGTCGCGGTGCGCGAGCTGCTGCGTCAGGTGAAGGACGACGAACGTCTCGTGCAGGTCCTGCTGCCCGTCGGCGACGGTCTCCTCGCCGCCGTCCTCCGCAGCTAACCAACCCGGGCTAGGCGGGGACTTGTTGGCCCTTGCCGATCACGGTGATGCCGGAGTCGGTGACGTGGAAGCCGCGGGCGCGGTCCTCGTCCGGGTCGATGCCGACGGAGGCACCCGGCGGGATCGTCACACCCTTGTCGATGATCGTCCGGCGCAGGATGGCGCCGCGGCCGACGTCAACCCCGTGCAGAAGGACGCAGCCGTCGACCTCGGCACGCGAGTGCACATGAACACCCGGTGAGAGCACGGAACGGCGGACCTGGCCGCCGGAGATGATGCAGCCGGGTGAGACGAGCGACTCGATGGCGTGACCCGTGCGGCCGGGTTCGTCGTGCACGAACTTCGCCGGAGGTAGCGGCGGCGTGTTCGTGAGAATCGGCCACTGGCGGTTGTAGAGGTTGAACACCGGTAGCACCGAGACGAGGTCGAGGTGCGCGTCGTAGTAGGCGTCGAGCGAGCCGACGTCACGCCAGTAGCCGCGGTCGCGGTCGGTTGCACCCGGTACGACGTTGTCCGCGAAGTCGTAGACCTGCGCATCGCCGTTGGCAACGAGCATCGGAATGACGTTGCCGCCCATGTCGTGCACGGAGCCCTCGTCGTACGCGTCCTTGCGCACCGCCTCGAGCAGCACGTCGGTCGTGAAGACGTAGTTGCCCATCGAGACGTACGACGACTCTGGGTCGTCGGGAAGTCCCGGCGGGTCATCCGGCTTCTCGAGAAAGGCGTCGATCCGCCGCCCGTCCTTCGTCCGGATGACGCCGAACGACGAGGCTTGCGACCGCGGCACCCGGATGCCCGCGACTGTGACACCCGCACCCGAGGCGATGTGTTGCTCGACCATCTGCCGCGGGTCCATGCGATAGACGTGGTCGGCACCGAACACGACGACGTAGGCCGGTTGCTCGTCGTAAACGAGGTTCAGCGACTGATAGATCGCATCGGCCGAACCGGAGAACCACCGCGGCCCGAGCCGCTGCTGTGCCGGCACCGGCGTGACGTAGTTGCCGAGCAACGACGACATCCGCCACGTGAGGGAGATGTGCCGGTCGAGCGAGTGCGACTTGTACTGCGTCAGCACGACGATGCGCAGGTAGTCGGCGTTGACGAGGTTGGACAGCACGAAGTCGACGAGACGGTAGATGCCGCCGAACGGCACCGCGGGCTTCGCGCGGTCCGCCGTCAGCGGCGCGAGTCGCTTGCCCGCACCGCCGGCGAGCACCATGCCCAGAACGCCACGCTGCGCCACGAACCGGACCCTAGTCCGTCCCGTAACCTTTCGGCTCGTGCGCGTCGGCCTCCTCACCCGCGAGTGGCCGCCCGACGTCTACGGCGGCGCCGGAGTGCATGTCGAGTTCCTCGCCCGCGAGCTCCGCGCGCTGGTCGACCT
>JAFAQI010000425.1 GCA_019246495.1 Frankiales bacterium
GGCTGGTGAAGCCGCAGGCGCAGATCCCCGCCGCGCTGCTGCCGCACCTGCGCTACCCGCAGGACCTGTTCAACTTGCAGCGTCAGGTACTGACGAACTACCACGTGTCGGATGCGCGCGCCTTTTACGACGGCAGCGACTTCTGGAAGGTGCCGACCGACCCGACGGTCAACGGTGCACCGCTGCAGCCGTCGTACTACGCGACGTTCGGTGCGGTGGACGGCTCCGGACCGGCGTACTCCCTGACGACGTCGTTCACGACACTCAACCGGCGGACGCTCGCGGCGTACATGTCTGTCGATGCGGAGCCGGGACCGAACTACGGCCACATCACGCTGCTCGAGACCCCCGCGGCTGCGGCTGCCGAAGGACCGGGGCAGATCCAGAACGACATCGAGTCGGATCCCGTGGTCGCGCAACAACTCACGCTGCTGCGCGGCGGTGGTTCGAAGGTCGTGCTCGGCAACTTGCAGTCGGTGCCGCTCGGCGGTGACGTCCTCTACGTCGAACCGATCTATGAACGCGCGGCCGGCGGCACCTCGTTCCCGATCCTGCGCCGGGTCATCGCCGTCTATCGCCATCACATCGCCTATGAGGCGACGCTGTCCGCAGCGCTCGACAGTGCGATCGGTGGTGGGTCGGGCCAGACGTTGCAGGCTGCGGTGAGCGCGGCGCAGCGCGCGTTCGATCAGGAGCAGGCGGCGCTTGCAAGCGGCGACCAGGCCGCCTACCGGCGAGCGCAGCGGGCGTTGCAGGCTGCACTCAGCCAGCTCTCGGCTTCATCGCTGTCGACACCCTGAGGAGTCCGCATGGCCACACGGAAGCGCGCGCTCGTCCTCGGCGGTGGTGGCATCGCGGGGATCGGCTGGGAGACCGGACTGCTGTTCGGGCTGGCCGAGCGCGACATCGACGTGACGGCGCCGGACCTTGTCGTCGGCACGTCCGCCGGGTCCGTTGTTGGTGCGCAGCTGCTGAGCGGAACCCCGCTCGGGACGCTGCACGACCGGCATGTGTTGCCCGAGGGCGAGTCGACCGAGATCGCCGCGGAGTTCGACGCCGATGCGCTGATGAAGGCATGGGGCGCGATGCTCGAGAAGCACGCACCCGGGCAGGAGATGCGGGCCGCGATCGGCAGCTATGCGCTCGCCGCGCCGACCGTGCCGGAGCGCGCCCGCCGCGAGGTCATCTCCGCCCGGCTGACGTCGCACGACTGGCCCGCGGCTGACCTGCGAATCGTTGCCGCCGACGCGGCGACGGGCGAGGTTCGGGTCTTCACGGCGGCCGACGGTGTTGAGCTGGTCGACGCGGTGGCGGCGTCGTGCGCCGTACCCGGGATCTGGCCGCCGGTGACCGTGGATGGGCGGCGGTACGTCGACGGCGGCATCCGCACGTCGCTCAACATCGACCTGGCCGAGGGCTATGACGTCGTCCTCGCTCTGGCGCCGGTGAGTGACTTCGGCCAACCTGAGGCGGAGATTGCTGCGGCGACGAAGAAGATGCTGAAGCGCAAGAAGGTGCTCGTCATCAGTCCGGACGAGGAGTCGCTTGCCGCGATCGGCACCAACCCGCTCGATCCCGCGACCGCTCGGCCGGCGGCGATGGCCGGGCGATCGCAGGCAGAGCGCATCGCGGACGAGGTTCGCGCCGTCTGGACTGCGTGATGCCTGACCTGCGTATCGGCATCATCGGCGCCGCGCGCATCGCGCCGATGGCGCTGGTCAAGCCGGCGGCGGTGGTCGACGGTGTGACCGTTGCGGCCGTGGCTGCGCGGGACCCGAAGCGGGCTGCCGCCTTTGCGACCAAGCACGGGATCGCGCGCGTGCATACGTCGTACGACGATCTCATCGACGATCCGGAGATCGACGCGATCTATAACCCGTTGCCCAACGCGTTGCATGCCGAGTGGACGCTGCGGGCGATCGCGGCCGGCAAGCACGTGCTGTGCGAGAAGCCGTTCACGTCCAACGCGAGCGAGGCGGAGCACGTCGCCGATGTGGCCGAGGCGTCGGGCCTCGTGGTGATGGAGGCGTTCCACTACCGCTACCACGCGATGGCGCGGCTCATGGAGACGCTCGTCCGCACGCAGCTCGGCGAGATCCGGTCGGTGCGCACCTGGCTGTGCTTTCCGCTACCGAAGTTCTCGGACATCAGGTTCAGCTATCCGCTCGGTGGCGGCGCATCGATGGACTGCTGCTATCCCGTGCACGCGCTGCGGTTGCTCGGGCCGGGGGAGCCGACGGTTGTGTCGGCGTCGGCGAAGGTGCTCAAGTCGGCCAAGGCCGGCGGACCGATCGACCGGGCGATGACGGCGCACTTCTCGTTCCCCAACGGCGCGGTGGGCCGCACCGAGGCGTCGATGTGGTCACACCGGTTGCTGCGGGTCTCGGCTCACGTGGACGGCTCGCGCGGGCAGCTGCGCGCGATGAACTATGTGGCGCCGCAGATCTTCAACCGGCTCCGAGTGACCGTTGACGGCACGACGACCCGGCAGCGGGTGAAGGGTGAGCCGTCGTACGTCGAGCAACTGCGGGTCTTTCTCGCTGCCGTTCGCGAGGGCACGCCGTTCCCTACGACGCCGCGCGATGCCGTCGTGACGATGCGGTTGATCGACGACGTCTATCGAGCCGCCGGACTTCCGCCCCGAGGCACCCCGCTTTAGTTCGTCGTTGCCCGACGTCTGTTATCCACGCCTCTGAACCTGTTGATTGGCAACGGTTTCTGTCGGTGCCGGTCGTTAGGTTCGCCGTATGCAGATCATGACGGATGTTCCTGATGAGTTGTTTACGACCAACCCGGTGTTGGGCCTGGTGTCCACGCCGGTGGGGGAGTTGCTCGGGCCGGTGAATGAGCAGCCGGCGGGTGCGTGGACGGCGGTGGTGCTGGACGGGATCGACCTCGCCGAGCTCAGCTCGGCG
>JAFAQI010000280.1 GCA_019246495.1 Frankiales bacterium
ACCCGCAGCGCAGTGTCCGCGACGTGGCGGCGTTGCGTGACCACGAGGCAGAAGTCGGCGGCGGCCCCGTCGACTCGGTCCGCCGCCTCGGCCGGCCCCCACGTCCAGGTGTCGCCGGACGGGCCGGTCAGCGAGACGAACACCTCGGCGGCGGGCATGGCCATGCCTCGTACGGCGTAGGAGAACCCGCGGGTGCGGACGCCGAGATGGCAGATGTGCCGCAGCCGGTTGGTCGGCTCCCGCGTTACGCCGAGAGCATCGGCGACGTCCTGGCCGTGCGCCCAGTACTCCATCAGCCGGGCGGTTGCGAACGACGCCGGCGACATCGGCGGGCCGAACCACGGCACCTTCACTCCGGGATCGATCTCCGCCAACGCGTCGAGCAGCTCGGCCCGGGTGCCACGCCAGACCTCCGGCAGCCGGCTGCCGAGCCGGCGGCCTTCGTCGAGCGATCGCGCGGCGTAGGCGTCTGGGTCGGCGATGACGAGCTGGAGCGCCGCGGTGAACCCGTCGGGGTCGACCAGCGCCGTCGTGGCCTCCCGGTCGAAGAACCACAGGTGCGCGACCGTGTCGCCGATCGTCCAGCCCTCGGCCGGTGTCGGCTTGTCGAGGTCCGCGCCCGCGACCAGGCGGTCGAGGTCCGCGTGCTCGGCGCGGAGGTCGGCGAGCAGCGCGTCGCGATCCGGTGCCACGCCGCGGAACGTTACCGCCGCTCGGCGCGCACCAGGACGGCCGGTCGGCGCGGGTCGTCGCACCGGACGACCACGTCCGCGAGCTCGCTCGGCGCGACCTCGTCGTCGTAGCGGTCCCACGCCGGCAGCTCACGCGCCGCGGCGTCCGGCGGCACCCGGCGCTGGCGGGCAAGCGGCGACAGTGCGAGATGCACTGTGAGGTCGAGAGGCAGCCCAGCGCCGAGCAGGAACCAGCCGCGAACGAGCACGACGGCCGTGTCGGGCGCGGTCACGTAGTCCGCGCGGGTGGCGCGGTCGCGCTCGGCGTCCCACAACTTCGGCAGGAAGCGCCGCGATCCGCCGGGTCCGAGCGGGTCCAGCACTTCGCGGCGCAACGCGGCGAGGTCGACCCAGTCTTCATAGAACGCCTCCGGGTCGTCGCGGCCGCGCTCGAACCGGACCGATGCCGGCCGGAGGAAGTCGCGCAGGTCGACGACGAAAGATGCGCGGCCCGATGCGCGGAGCGCATGGTCGACCAGCGCGGCGACGTCGATGCCGCTCCACGACGGACCATCGATTGCAACGCGGGTTGGATGGTCGCGCGGAGTCTCGTCGATCAGCGAGACGAGGTCGTCGGCGAGAGTTGCGGGAGTGCGCGGCTGGGGCGAGGGTGGCGGGCTCAGCGCCGGCCCGCCAGCTCCGGCGGCAACGGCGCCGACGGATCGCTCGCCGAGGCGACCACGACTCGCGCCAGGTCGTGCACCTTCTTGCCGCGCGACCGCGCGGCCTTGCGCAACCGCTCGAAGGCCTGCCGGGGCGAGCTGTGCTGGCGTTCCGCGAGCACGCCGATCGCCTGCTCGATGATGACGCGGGCGGCGAGCGCGTGCTCGAGCTGGGCGACCGCGATGTGAAGCCGGTCGACCTCGCTCAGCTCCTCGTCACCGCGGGGCGGCCGGCCCGGGCTGTCGAGATCCTCGGCCAGCAGGTCGGCGAGCACCATCGCGCTGGTGAGGTCGCTCTCGCTGTTGCCGCCCACCTGCCAACCCGCGGGAGTGCGGCGTACGACGACCCGTCCCGACACGTCGTCGGCCACGTGGGCCTCGATCACGCCGGCGAGGGTGCCGAGGATGCGGACGGTGTCGGCCGGCACAGGCACCCGACCGCGGTCGATGCCGCAGAGCGTGCCGATGATGCGGCCGGAGCTGGACTGGATCGGTACGCCGACATAGGACGTGATGCCCAGCGCGCTGCGCACCGGCGCATCGGCGTAAGCGGGGTCGTGCTCGGCGTCGTCGGTCGCGGCCGGCGCGCCGGAGACGAGGCGGTGGCACATCGAGTCGGTGCGAGGGAAGGTCGCGCCCTCGACGACGCCCGGCCACTCGCCGTGCACCCGCTCGAAGGAGAACTCCTCCTCGCTGAGGCCGCCGACGAACACGACCTCCATCCCGAGGATGTCCGCCGCCGTGGTGAGGGCAGCGCCGACCGCGGGATGGTGCAGGTCGGCGCCGATCACGAACTTCATGGTGACCGATAGCGGCCGGTTCTGCCGCTGGATGGGCAAACGCCCAGGTCAGAGCCCCGACCGGGCGGGAAGCCGCGACCGGGTTCAGGCCGCGCGGAGCGCCGACAGCAGGTCGGGCAGCGGGGGGTTCGTGAGCGCCCGGCCGTCCGGCAGGACGATCGTCGGGACGGTGGCGTTGCCGCCGTTGACCGTCATGACGTAGTCAGCGGCCTCTGGGTCCTGCTCGATGTCGACCTCGTCGAACTCGATGCCCTCGCGCTCGAGCGCCCGCTTGAGCCGCACGCAGTAGCCGCACCAGACGGTGCTGAACATCGTCAGGCGGCCCCGGGTCACGGGGGCGGGGAGCTCGTTCGTCATGTCGATCCCAACGCGGAGTGCTGACAGGATGTTCCGGTGCCGGACGTGCTTGCCGCCCTCGATCCGGAGCAGCGACAGGCAGCTGAGGCGGTGCGGGGCCCGGTGTGCATTCTCGCCGGTGCGGGCACCGGCAAAACCCGGGCCATCACCCATCGGATCGCGCACATGGTGCTGTCCGGTACGTCGCCGGCCGGGCAGATCCTCGCGGTCACCTTCACCACCCGCGCGGCCGGCGAGATGCGCAGCCGCTTGCGCGACCTCGGCGTCGGCGGGGTGCAGGCGCGGACGTTCCACTCCGCAGCGCTTCGCCAGCTGCAGTACTTCTGGCCACGCATCTCGGCCGGTCCGCGCCCGACGATCACCGAGAGCAAGCTGCCGGCGATCCGCGCTGCGGCCGGGCGGCTGCGGTTGTCACTCGACGCCGCCTCGCAACGCGATGTCGCCGCGGAGATCGAGTGGGCCAAGGCGGCACTCGTCACGCCGGACACGTATGCCTCGGCCGCGGCGGCGGCCGGCCGGCAACCGCCGATCGATCTCGCGTCGTTGCAGAAGGTCTTCGCGGCGTACGAGGACCACAACGCCGACCGTGCACAGCTCGACTTCGAGGACCTGCTGCTGCTGACGGCGGCGGCGATCGAGGAACGCGGCGATATCGCGGGCGAGGTCCGCGAGCGCTACCGCTACTTCGTCGTCGACGAGTACCAGGACGTGAGCCCGCTCCAGCAGCGGCTGCTGGACGCGTGGGCGGGCGACCGCGACGACGTCTGCGTGGTCGGCGACCCGAACCAGACCATCTATTCGTTCGCGGGGGCGTCGCCGTCGTACCTGTTGGAGTTTCCGAAGCGGTTTCCCGGCTGTGAGGTCGTCCGGCTGGTGCGCGACTACCGGTCGACCACGCCGGTCATCGAGCTCGCCAACCGCCTGCTGCCGAGCTCGCGTCTGGTCTCGCAGGTCGGCGACGGCCCGCCCGTCATGTTCACGGCGTACGACGACGAGCCCGCCGAGGCGGCCGCTGTCGTGCAGCGGGTGCGCGAGCTGGAGAAGTCGGGTGTCGCGCTGCGCGAGATGGCGGTGCTGTTTCGCGTCAACGCGCAGTCGGAGGTCTACGAAGCGGCGCTGGCCGACGCGGGAGTCCCCTACGTCGTGCGCGGTGGCGAGCGATTCTTCGACCGGGCCGAGGTGCGCGAGGCGGTCGTGCGTCTGCGTGGTGCTGCGCGGGCGGCGAACCCGCCGGAGGGTGCGCTGGTCGATGTCGTGAGCGAGGTGCTCGAAGGCGTCGGGCTCACCCGTGAGCCGCCGCCGGGTCGTGGTGCGGCGCGGGAGAAGTGGGAGGCGCTCCGCGCGATCGCCGGTCTCGCGGAAGAGATGGCCGGCGCGAGTCCCGACGCGGACCTCGAGATGTTCGTCGCGGACCTGGCACAGCGCGCCGAGTCGCAGCACGCGCCGGTCGTCGATGGCGTGACGCTCGCGTCGCTGCACGCGGCGAAGGGTCTCGAGTGGGACGCGGTGTTCCTCGTTGGTCTCGTCGACGGGACGGTGCCGATCACGCATGCCTTCGACTCGCCGGTGGCGATCGAGGAGGAGCGCCGGCTCCTCTATGTCGGCGTCACCCGGGCGCGGCAACATCTCGCGCTGTCGTGGTCGGCGGCGCGAGCGGCGGGCGGGCGGCGCAGTCGCAAGCCGAGCCGCTTCCTCGACGGGTTGCGGCCGGCCGACGCGCCGCGGGCCAGCGGCCCTGGGTCGAAGAAGGCCAAGCTCAGCGTGCCGGCGGAGGACGCGGATCTGTTCGAGCGGCTGCGCGAGTGGCGACGCGCGGTGGCGACCGAGGCGGCGATGCCGCCGTACATCGTCTTCAGTGACCGCACGCTCGCGGCGATCGCGGCGGCACGGCCGGTGACGCCCGCGGAGCTGTCCCGCGTCTCGGGTGTAGGCCCGAAGAAGCTCGACGAGCACGGCGAAGCGGTTCTCGAGATCGTGCGAAACGGGTGAACGGCAGCAGAACTTGTTGCGACACGATCACGACCGCGAATAATTCATTGCCACTGCTGCGGACGGGCGCTATCGTCGCTCGCGCAGTCGTCGACTTCACGTGAGGAGGTGCCCGATGTCCAACACGACCATCGTCATCGAGCGCTTCCGCACGTCCATGTGCGGCGGTGCGTCGTTCATGCGCACGGTCACGCCCGCTGCCGGCTTCGTCCCGGCTGCGCACGCGTCTGCCGTGTCCTACAAGACGCTCACCGACGCGCGCAATGACGCCCAGGGTGGCGCCGATGCCTGGAGCCCACCGGTCTGACAGCAAGACGACCGGCGAACTCCAGGCCGCGGCACCCGACAGGGGCCGCGGCCTTTTCGTTGCCGCAAGTCGAACCAGCCAACAGTGGCGCCGCCTGCCGGCGGAGCCCGAGCCCACGAGGAGGTGGAGCTGATGACCTTGACCGCTGTGGTCGACGCCGTGATCGAGCAAGCATTGCCTTGTCATCTCGTCGACCCCGACCTGTTCTTCGCTGAATCTCCGGCCGACGTCGAGCGCGCCAAGGCTCTCTGCGTCGAGTGCCCGGTCCGCACCACCTGCCTCGCGGGTGCGCTGGCCCGGCGCGAGCCGTGGGGTGTGTGGGGCGGCCAGCTCGTCCTGCAGGGCGTCGTGGTGCCGCGCAAGCGGCCGCGGGGTCGTCCGCGCAAGAACGAGGTCGCCGCATGAGGACGGCACGTCACTACGACGTGACGCCCAGCACGACCACCTATGTCAACACACGACTTTCAGGAGATTCCGCCATGTATCTGCTCAACGAAGCGCTCGCACTCGAGCGAATGACCGACCGGCACCAGCGTGCCGTCGCGGACGAAAGGCTCTACCAGGTCGTCGTCGCGCGGCGGGTCCGCTCCGCCCGTCGGCTGCAACGCCGGGCCGACTCGGCCTCGCGTCGGGCTCGCATGCTGATGCTCAGCGTGTGACGTCGCCTGCGGCGACTGCCCGGAAAGGCCCCGCGGACACTCTGCGTCCGCGGGGCTTTCGCCGTCTGGGCGGTCGTGCTGGGCGCGGGACTCGTTATCGTTCGCGCAGTGACGACCGTCCCCGACCTCGAGCTGCGCGACCGAGCGGTTGAGGTTTTGTGTGACCCGACGCTGGCCGATGTCGTCGACGTCGTGTGCTGGCCGGAAGGCGACGTGGTCTGTGTCGCAAACGCCGACGGCGCTGCGCGGTTGAGTCCGGACTCGACGGAGGTGCTGCACGGCCGGAACCCGGTCGCGCTTCAGGACCCGCTGGCGTTCACTCCGCTGACAGTCGAGCTGGCAGACCCGTCACCACCAAACTCTCGCAACTCCT
>JAFAQI010000281.1 GCA_019246495.1 Frankiales bacterium
GGGCGCGGGAACCGGCACCGGCACGGGGACCGGAACTGGGACGGGCACCGGAACCGGAACGGGCACGGGGACGGGCACAGGAACCGGGACGGGGACTGGGACCGGAACCGGCACCGGGACAGGTACCGGCAGTGGAACCGGCACTGGCACGGGGACGGGAACAGGCACCGGTAGCGGCACGGGGAGCAACAGCGGCGGCAACACGGGCACCGGCTCCGGCCACACCGCGGGCGGCTCGTCCTGCCCGACCAGTGGCACCGACATCGGGTTGACGAGCAACACGGTGAGCATCGGCACCGTCGCCAGCACCACCGGTCCGGTCAGCGGACTCTTCCGCGGCGCGCAGCAGGGCATGGCCGCGTTCGCCCAGTTCGCCAACAGTCAGGGCGGGATCTGCGGACACACCGTCTCCGACAAGTTCGCGGACGACGGCACCAACTGCCAGCAGAACCAGAACGACGCCGAGCAGCTCGGCGCATCCACGTTCGCGCTGGTTGGCTCCTTCTCCCTGTACGACGGATGCGGCGCGGCTTACGTCAGCGCGCACAAGGTCCCCGACCTGCACGTCCAGCTCGACCCGAAGGCCGGCTCTCCGTCGACCCACTTCGACATCGAGCCGGGGCCGCTCGGTTATGCGACCGGGATGTTCGCCTACTACCGGCAGAAGCTCGGCAGCTCCGTCGTACAGGCCGTCGGCACGCTCTACCCGGACATCCCGTCCGCTGCGGCGAAGCAGAAGGGCTTCATCCACTCCGCGAACTCGCAAGGCTGGAAGTTCGTCTACAGCCGCGCCGGTGGGGCGACCGAGAGCGACTGGACACAGGACTTCGTCACGATGTGCCAGCAGAAGCACATCAAGATCTTCTTCACCTCAGCGGAGAACGCGTCCAACGCGGCGAAGATGCTGCAGGACGAGGACGCGGCCGGCTGCCCGAAGTCGCTCATCAACATCATCCCGATCGCCTATGACCAGGCGTTCGTGCAGGACGTCGGCAACTCGCCGCGGCTCAACGGCCTGCTCGGTTGGAACGAGTACTCCTTGTTCTTCAACCGCGACGAGGCGCAGCGGATCCCCGAGCTCCAGCAGTTGCAGGCGTGGTTCCAGCGCGCGAACGGCAGCGCGCCGCTCAACCTCTATGCACTGTTCGCCTGGGCCGAAGGTCGGCTCTTCCAGCAGGCGTTCCAGTCCGCCGGCAAGACGATCAACCGCAACACGTTGATCGCCGCCCTGAACAAGATTCACAACTTCAGCGCGAACGGCATCGTCGCGCCGTCCGACCCGACGTCCAAGACGACCGGCGTCCACTGCTACGTGCTCTGGCAGTACTCCGGCGGCGGCTTCCACCGAGTCGACGACCCGCCGTCCAGTTACCGCTGCGACGGGCGCTTCCTGCCGCTGAACGGCTGACACCAGATGGAGATCTTCCTCTCGTTCACGGTGGTCGGCCTGGTCGCCGGCTGCGTCTATGCGCTGATCGCGACCGGTCTCGTCGTCACCTACAACACGACGGGCATCTTCAACTTCGCGCACGGCGCGATCGCGATGGTCGGTGCCTACACCTACTGGCAGTTCACCGACGCGGGCGGCTGGGGACTGAACCCCGTCCTGTCGCTCGTGGTCATCCTCTTCGTCCTCGCGCCGCTGTTCGGGGTCGTGATCGAACGCGTCCTGATGCGCCCGCTTCGTGGTGCGCCGGTCGACCTCACGCTGGTGGTGACCCTCGGGCTGCTGCTGTTCCTCGTCGGCGTTGCGCAGCTGCGCTGGGACCCGAGCCAGACCCGCAACCTCGTCTACTTCTTCAACGGCAGCGGATTCCGCATCGGCTACGTGCTCGTCTACTGGCACGACGTGGTCGCCGTCGCCGCGACCGTCGCGATCGCCATCGGGCTGCGCTTCCTGTTCAACCAGACGCGGACTGGCATCGCGATGCGCGCGGTCGTCGACAACGCTGACCTGCTCGCGATGGCCGGTGGACAGCCGGTGCGCGTGCAGCAGCTGTCCTGGGCGCTGAGCTGCTCGCTCGCGGCGCTCGCCGGCATCCTGCTCGCGCCGATCGCCCGGCTCGACATCATCCTGCTGACGCTGCTGGTGGTCGACGGTTACGCGGCGGCGATCATCGGCCGGCTGCGCAGCCTCCCGCTCGCCGTCGGTGGAGCGATGGCGATCGGCCTGGGCCAGTACTACCTGAACGGCTACGTCACCAGCGGGTTTCTGCACCGCGTGCAATTCGCGATCCCGATGGTCGTGCTCTTCGTCATGCTCATCGTCCTGCCGCAGGACCGGCTCAAGTCCGCGTCGTTCACGGGTGCTGTCGCGCCCCGGGTGGCCGGGCTCACGTCGTCGCTGGTGTGGGGCGGCATACTCATCGCCGGCACCGCCCTGCTCGGGATGGGCCTGTCCGACATCAACCTGCGCAACATGGCGAGCGGCTTCATCCTCGCGCTCGTGCTCCTGTCGCTGATGCTGCTCACCGGTTACGGCGGCATGGTGTCGATCTGCCAGATGGCGTTCGTCGGCCTCGGCGCGATGGTGATGGGACACGTCGCGGGCGGCGGCTCGCTGCTCGGTGTCGTCGCCGCCATCGGCGCCTGCGCCGGCGCGGGGTTCATCCTCGCGCTGCCGACACTCAAGATGCGCGGTCTCTACCTCGCGCTCGCAACGTTCGCCTTCGCGACGGTGATGGACCAGGTCGTCTTCAACCAGGCGTTCGGCACAGGCGGCAGTCTCGCGATCGGGCGCCCGCATCTCCTCGGCATCCCGACCCAGTCGGACTACGCGTTCTGCATGTTGTGCTGCGTCATCTTCGCGATCGCGGCCGTCGCCGTGCTCGCGGTACGCCGCAGCTCGTTCGGCCGCAGGCTCGTCGCGGTGAACGACTCGCCCGCCGCATGCGCGACGCTCGGCGTGAACGTCAACTGGACGAAGCTGGTCGTCTTCACGTCATCCGCAGCGCTGTGCGGGCTGGCCGGGGCGCTCGTCGGCGGCGTCACGCACCAAGTGCAGGCGCTCCAATTCGCCGCACTGCTCAGCCTGGTCGCCCTGCTGCTCGCCCGCGTCGGCGGCATCAACACCGCAACGGGCGTGCTGCTCGGCGCTTTCGTCTTTGCGTTCTTCGGCGTCTTCCTGCCGCACCTCCCGCACTTCCTGCAGAGCCAGTTCCTGCTCACCGGCTTCGCTGCCGTCAGCGTCGGTCGCGACCCCAACGGCATGGGTGGCCGCATCGCCGATCTCGCTGCACGACTGCGGAAGGTGACCGGACGCGAGCCGGCACCTGCCTACGTGCCGTCCGGCAGTACGCAGGGCACGGCCGCCGCGGTCTTCCTCGAGGAGGAGGGTGGCCTTGTCCACGCCGGTCGCTGAACGATCCGCTCCGAGCATCCGCACCGACCCGGAGGCGGTTCTCGAGATCGTCGACGTCTCGGTCCGGTTCGGTGGCATCAACGCGGTCACCGACGTATCGCTGTCGGCGCGACCCGGCCAGATCACCGGCCTCATCGGGCCCAACGGCGCCGGCAAGACGACGACGTTCAACGTCATCACCGGGTTGCAGGAGCCGACACACGGCCGCGTGTTCATCGGCGAGCAGGACGTCAGTGGCCTGCCGCCCTACAAGCGCGCCCGGCTCGGCATCGCCCGCACGTTCCAGCGGCTCGAGGTCTTCGGTTCGCTGAGCGTCTTCGAGAATGTGCTCGCGGCCGCCGAGTTCCATGCCGGGTGGTCCGACGACGAGACTCCGCCGCGCGACGTCGCGACCGAGGTGATCGAGCGGGTCGGCCTCTCGACCGTGGCCGAGGAGCGGGTCGACGCTCTGCCCACCGGCATCGCCCGCCTCGTCGAACTCGGCCGGGCGCTCGCGACGCGGCCCAAGCTGCTGCTGCTCGACGAGGTGG
>JAFAQI010000289.1 GCA_019246495.1 Frankiales bacterium
GACGCTGCGGTCGTCGAACGGAATCGTCTCGCCGGCAAACTCCTGCCCTTGCTCGTGACCCTTGCCCGCGATCACGACGACATCGCCGTCGCGGGCGAGCCCGATCGACTGGTCGATCGCGCTGTGCCGGTCGGCGTCGACGACGACGGTCGCGCGAGCACCCGGGCCGACACCGGCGAGCATCGCCTCGAGGATCGTTCCCGGGTCTTCACTGCGCGGGTTGTCGGAGGTGAGCACCGCGACGTCGGCGCCCTCGGCCGCGGCGGCTCCCATCTGCGGTCGCTTGTCGCGGTCCCGGTCGCCACCGCAACCGAGGACCACCACCACCCGGCCGCCGTCCCCGGCCAGGTCGCGCGCCTCGGTCAGCAGCAACCGCACCGCGTCGGGGGTGTGGGCATAGTCGACGAGGACGGTGAACGGCTGTCCCGCAACGATTCGTTCCATCCGGCCCGGCACCGCGCGCACCGCGGCGATCCCGTCCCGCGCCGCCTCGGCCGGGACGCCGAGCTCGAGCAGCGCGACGTAGGCAAGCGCCGCGTTCCGCAGGTTGAACGCACCCGGGAGACCGACCTCGATCCGGTGCTCGGCGCCGTCCGGGCCGCGCAACCGGAGCGCCTCGCGCTCCAGCGGAAGGATCGTCCAGTCCGCATCAGCCGACCCGATCGTGGTCAGTGGGATGTCGACCGACGCAGCGAGCCGGCGACCCCAGTCGTCCTCGACGAGTACAACCGCGGAATCGGCGAGCGCGGCGCGGAACAGTTGCGCCTTCGCCGCGAAGTAGTCCTCGAGGTCGCGGTGGAAGTCGAGGTGGTCCTGCGACAGGTTGGTGAACGCCGCGACGGCGAAGCGGGTGCCGACGATGCGATCGAGTGCCAGCGCGTGACTGGACACCTCCATCGCGACCGCGTCCGCACCGTGTTCGCGCATCAGCGCGAACAGCCCTTGCAGATCAGTTGCCTCCGGCGTGGTGCGGACGCTCGGCAACGCCAGATCGCCGACCCGCGTCTCGACCGTGCCGACGAGTCCGGTGACATGACCGGCGGCCTGCAGGCCCGCTTCGGCCAGATATGCAGTCGTCGTCTTGCCGTTGGTTCCCGTGATGCCGAGGACGCGCATTGAGTCGGTCGGGTTGTCGTAGACCCAGGCCGCCGCGACGCCGGCAACAGGCCGCGGGTCATCGACCTCGACGACTGCCGAGACCCCGGCGTCGACACCCCGCGCGACGGATGCCCGATCGGTCAGCACCGCGACGGCGCCCGCGCGGACGGCTTCGTCGACGTGGGCGATGCCATGCGTGTGCTCCCCGGCCCGCGCCAGGTAGACATCGCCGGGGACGACGTGTCGGGAGTCGTGGGTGATGCCGCGCACCAGCGCTGCGCCGTCGCCGTGCACCCGTGACTCGGGGATCACGTCGACGAGTGCGGCGATGGGCTTGTCACGCACGTGCCGCGGCCGTGGCGACTCGATCATCGTGTCGCAGGCTACTTGGGCTACCACGTCAGCTTGGCTTTGGGCGGCTTCGTCCCCGTCGGCGGAATTCGCAGTGTCTGCAACGCAAAGCTCATCACGTTGTGGAACACCGGCGCTGCGACCAGACCGCCGAAGTGGCCGCGCCGCGGGTTCTGCAGCACGACCTCGACGAGCAGCTTCGGAGCATCCGCGGGCGCGAAGCCGACGAACGACGCGGTGTAACCGGAGCCGCTGTAGCCACCATGCCCGTTCGGCCGGTTGGCCGTGCCCGTCTTGCCGGCGATGCGGTAACCCTTGATGCGCGCGAGCGGCGCCGTACCTTCCGCCGTCGTCACCGACTCGAGCATGTCGCTCACCTGGCGGGCGACCTGTCGCGTGATGACACGACGGCGCACCGGCGGTTTCGCCGGTGTGAGCTTCCCGTCGGCGTTGAGTGTGCCGGCGACAATGTTGGGGGCGACGCGGATCCCGCCGTTGGCGATCGTCGCGTAGACGCTCGCCACCTGCAGCGCCGTGACGCCGACACCCTGGCCGAAGGCGGCCGTCGGCAGCGTGGATGCGGTCCAGTTGGGGAGCGCGGGCAGCAGGCCGGTGCCGTCGCCGGGCAGCCCGACACCCGTCGGTGTGCCGAAGCCGTATGCCCGCAGGTAGTGGTAGAGCCGAGGGGCGCCGAGCCGCCGGGCGACCTCGATCGTGCCGATGTTGCTCGACTTGGCGAGGATGCCGGTCAGGGTGAGGTGCTCGGTCCCGTGGAACTCCGCGTCACGGAACGTGAAGCCGGCGTCGTGGATCAGCGGTGGTACGACGAACGGCGAGCCCGGCGTCACGAGCTTCTCCTGCAAGGCGGCAGACATCGTGATGACCTTGTTCACCGAGCCGGGCTCGTAGACATCGCTGATCGCGGGGTCCTGGCCGGCCGCCCGCGGGTTGTCGGCCGGGTGGTTGGGGTTGAAGCCGGGCGCCACCGCGAGGGCAAGGACCTGGCCGTTGCGCGGGTCCATCACGACGACCGTGCCGCTGTCGGCGTGCACCGCGTTGACCTGCGCGGTGATCGCCTGCTGCGCCTTCCACTGGATGTCGCTCTGGATCGTCAGCTTGAGGCCGGTTCCCGGCTGCGCCGGCCGAAGCACCTGTTGGCCGTCGGGAATCGGCGTTCCGCCATCGGCCCCCGGCAGGCCGGTCTCGAAGGTGCGCTCCCCGTCGTGACCGGCGAGCATCTTCTGGAACGAGTACTCGAGCCCGGCCAGCCCGTCACCGTCGGTGTTGGCGAACCCGACGACGTTGGATGCGAGCGACCCGGCCGGATAGATGCGCCGGGTGGTCGGCAGCACGCCGATCCCCGGCAGCTGCAGCGCCATCACCGCTGATCCGACGGAGGGCGCGACCTGCCGGGACAGATAGGCGAACGTCCCCGGCTGGGTGAGCCGCGTCTCGATCTCCGCGGGGGTCAGGTGCAGCACCGGGGCCAGCCGGCTCGCCTCCGCTGCGGCCTGGGTGACCTTGGTCGGATCGGCGTAGACGTCCCGCGCATCGACCGTCTCGGCCAGTGGGTTGCCCTGCCGATCGAGGATCGCCCCGCGCGGCGCCGTGAGTGCCACGGTCTGCAGTCGTTGCCGCTCGGCCATGGCGGCGTACGTCGTTCGGTCGAGGCCCTGCAACTGAATGAGCCGGCCGCCGATGAGCGACAGCACGATCAGAGTCAAGATCAGCATCCACTGGATGCGACGACGCCGGTCGACCCGGCGGCGGCGGACGGGACGCGGCGCGCGCCCCGACGGGCGATGGTGCGGCGCCGGCCGCGTCGCCACCGTACGCCGACCCGCGGTGGTGCGGGTGGCCGGCGGCACGGGCATGCGCACAGCCTGCCGGGTCACCTGTGCTTGGCGGGTGCGGCACGCCGATGCCCGGCATGCCGATGCTGAGCGCTGTGGTGGCGCTTGGTCCGGACGGGACGCCGAGATGTCGGTTTCGTCCCGACCGCGGCGTGGTGGTGTCGAGCCGTCGGGGACTTCGTGGGCTTCGTCGTCGGTGGGGCCGGCGGCGGAGCGGGAGCGGCCGCGTGGGCAACTCCGATGATCCGGCCGTGGTGACCGACCTTCACGAAGGCGATCGCGCCGCCCGGCACCATGCCGAGGGCCCGGGCCCGCCGGGCAAGCGACGCCGGCGCGGAGAGCTGCTGGTTGGCCAGCGCGAGCTGCTGCTCGGTGTCGCTCAGCGCGGCCTGGGCGTGCTGCAGGCGCTGGAGCCGGAAGGCGTCCTGGGCGGCCAGCGTGTGCAGCATGAGCAATCCGAGCAGGCCGAGCGTCAGCAGGCTGCCGACGAGAATGGCGAACGGCAAGCGGCCGACCACGAGGCGGCGCGGCGTGACGAGCCGCAGCGTCGGCCGGGTCCGGGCCGGCTGGAGGCGAGCCGGGGCGGCGACGCTCATGCCGCATCCCGGATTCGTTCGGCAGCCCGAAGCCGGGCCGCGGTCGCCCGGGGGTTGGCCGCAACTTCGGCCTCGTCCGGCTTCTCCGCTCCGCGGGTCAGCAGCCGAAGCTGTGGCCGGGCGTCGTCCGGGACGACCGGAAGCCCCGGAGGAAGGTCCACCCGGGCGCCGGCGACCAGCGCGCGTTTGACGATGCGGTCCTCCAGCGACTGGTAGGCGAGCACGACGATGCGGCCGCCGACGCGAAGGGCGTCGATCGCCGCCGGCACCGCGCGCGCCAGCACCCCGAGCTCGTCGTTCACCTCAATCCGCAAGGCCTGGAACGTGC
>JAFAQI010000294.1 GCA_019246495.1 Frankiales bacterium
GCTGGGCTGCTATCCCGTCGTACCGCTGTCCAAAGGCCAGGCCGTCTCGATCGGACTGACGTCGTACTTCGGCGGGGTCTACTACGGGCTCAACGCCGACCGGGACGCGATGCCCGACGTCGACGTGCTGGCCCAGTGCATCGAAGAGTCCCTCGCCGAGCTCGTCGGGACCGTGTCGTGAGCGAGCCGCGCCGCGGGCTGGTGCTCGGCGGCGGCGGCGTGCTCGGCGCTGCGTGGATGATCGGCGCACTTCAGGCCGTGCGCGAGACCTATGACTGGGACCCGGGCGGGGCGGAGGCGATCGTCGGCACCTCGGCGGGCTCGGTGCTCGGCGCGCTTCTCGCCAGCGGTGTCACGGTCGAGACGCTCGTGAACCACCAGCGCGGCGTGCCGGCGCCGGGCGACCCGCAGATCGACTTCGACCCCGACACGGCGAGCGGCGGCTCGCTGCCGCCCCGCCCGAAGCTGCGCCTGGGCTCGGCGGCGCTGCTCGCCCGCGCCGCCCGCAACCCGCGCAAGTTGCCGCCGCTGGCGATCCTGTCCGGTCTGGCGCCGCGCGGTCGCGGCAGCCTGGCGCCGGTTGGCGAGCTCATCTCGGCGGCCAACCCGGACCGGGACTGGCCGGAGCATCCAGGCTGCTGGATCGTCACCCTCGACTACGAGACCGGTCGCCGCGTCGCGTTCGGCCGGCCCGGGTCGCCGCCCGCGACGCTCGCCGAGGCGGTCATGGCCTCCTGTTCGATTCCCGGCTGGTATGCGCCGGTCGTCATCGACGGCCGCCGCTACGTCGACGGCGGCGCCTGGTCGCCGACCTCCCTCGACCTGCTCACGCGGCGCGAGCTCGACGAGGTCATCGTGCTCGCGCCGATGGTGTCGTTCGACTACGACGAGCCGCCGACCGTCGTCGGCCGGCTCGAACGCCGCTTCCGGCGCGCGATGACCAAGCGAGTGCTGCACGAGGCCGGCAAGGTGCGCCGGCACGGCACGGCGGTGACGATCCTCGGCCCCGGCCGCGAGGACCTGGAGGCGATCGGCGTGAACCTGATGGACCACCGCCGCCGGCTCCGGGTCTTCGAGACGTCGCTGCGCACGTCGGCCGCCGCGCTGGCGGCGGGTGCCACGACGCTCCCCGCCGCCTGAGCCGCGCGCCGTGCGGCTCTATCTCCCCGCGACGCTGCCGCTCCTCGCGACCTGGCTGCAGGAGGGCCAGGCACCGCCGGGTGCGGCGCATGCGGTGACGCCGACGCTGCGCGAGTGGTATCGCGAGGGCGGCGAGGAGGAGCTGGAGTACGTCGCGCAGCTCGCGGCGGCCCGGGCGTCGCTCGACCTGCTGGACGCGGACCCCGACGCCCCGCGCCGGCGGGTCGTCGTCGCGGCCGATGTCGCCGACCTCGACGTCGCAGTCTCGCCCGATGACCGGTCGGCGGTCGCGGTCGGCGTTCCCGTGCCGGTCAGCCAGTGGGCGGCCGGCATGGTCGACGACGAGGACTCGGACGTCGTCGTGAGCGCGGCCGTCACTGCTCTGCGCGCGGCTGCCGCGGGCGACGCCGATGCGGCGTTCGCCCTCGACGAAGCCGGGGCGACAGAGCTCGGCTGGTACGCCGTACAGGAACTGGGGATCCTCCTCGACCTCGGCTGAGCGGTGACAGGATGGGGGAGTGCTGGACGCCGTGACCACTCCGCCGGAGCCGGTGAACGAGCCGGTCCGGTCCTATGTCGCCGGAAGCCGGGAGCGCGCCACCCTCGAGGCCCGGCTCAAGGAGATGAGCGCGGCAGACCCGGTCGAGCTCACGATGACCGTCGCCGGGCGCGAACGGCCCGGCACCGGCGAGACCATCGACGTCGTCATGCCGCACCGGCACAGCGCGGTGCTCGGCCGGACTTGGAACGCCACCCCGACCGACGTGCAGGCGGCCGTCGACGCCGCGCTCGCCGCCGCGCCCGCCTGGCGGGAGCTGCCGTTCGACGAGCGCGCGGCGGTGCTGCTGCGGGCGGCGGACCTGCTCGCCGGCCCGTGGCGCGACACGATCAACGCGTCGACGATGCTCGGCCAGTCGAAGACCTGCTTCCAGGCGGAGATCGACGCGGCCTGCGAGCTCATCGACTTCTGGCGGTTCAACGTCCACTTCGCCCGGCAGATACTCGCCGAGCAGCCGATCAGCGTGCCGCCCACCTGGAACCGGCTGGACCACCGGCCGCTCGAGGGCTTCGTGCTCGCCATCACGCCCTTCAACTTCACCTCGATCGCAGGCAACCTTCCGACCGCCCCGGCGCTCATGGGCAACACCGTCGTGTGGAAGCCGAGCCCGACCCAGCAGCTGTCCGCGCACTACCTTCTGCGGCTGCTCGAGGCGGCGGGGCTTCCGCCCGGCGTCATCAACCTGGTGACCGGCGACGGCCGGGCCGTCTCGGACGTGGCCTTGCCGCACCGGGACCTGGCGGGCATCCACTTCACCGGTTCAACCGCGACGTTCCAGCACCTGTGGCGCACGGTGGGGGACAACATCGCCGGTTACCGCAGCTACCCCCGCCTGGTCGGCGAGACCGGCGGCAAGGACTTCGTGATCGCCCACCCGTCGGCAGACGTCGACGCGCTGCGGGTCGGGTTGGTGCGCGGTGCGTTCGAGTTCCAGGGGCAGAAGTGCTCGGCGGCCTCGCGGGCCTACGTGCCGCGGTCGCTATGGCCCCGGCTGCGGGACGACCTCGTCGCCACCACCGAGTCGCTGCCGATGGGCGACATCGCGGACTTCTCGAACTTCCTGGGCGCGGTCATCGACCGACGGGCGTTCGACCGGCTCTCGGGCGTGCTGACCCGGGTGAAGGACGACCCGGCGCTCGAGGTGCTGGCTGGCGGGACGGCTGACGACCGCGAGGGGTTCTTCGTCCGGCCGACGATCCTTCAGGGCAGCGACCCCACCCACGACATCTTCACCACGGAGTACTTCGGCCCGATCCTCGGCGTCTTCGTCTACGTCGATGCGGACTACGCCGACGTCGTACGGCAGGCGGCCGACGTGGCGCCTTATGCCCTGACCGGCGCGGTGTTCGCCCGCGACCGGCAGGCGATCGTCCAGGCGCAGGCGGCGCTGCGGTTCTCGGCCGGCAACTTCTATGTCAACGACAAGCCGACCGGCGCGGTCGTCGGCCAGCAGCCCTTCGGCGGCGCGCGGGCCTCGGGCACCAACGACAAGGCCGGCTCGATGCTCAACCTGCTGCGGTGGACGAGCCCGCGGGCGATTAAGGAGAACTTCGTCCCGCCGACTGACCACAAGTACCCGCACCAGGGCTGACCCGGCCGGCGCGCGGGGTTACCGGCCGGCGCGCTCCAGCGCCTCTTTCACGTAGGGCGCGAACCGTTGCTGCGCGGCTTGCTTGGTCACCCCGAGGGCCTCGCCGATCGCCTGCCAGGACACCCCGCGGGCCCGGGCCTCGCCGACGAGCGACAGCATCGCCCAGTCGACCCGCTCGCCGATCGCGGCCAGCGCGTCGAGGCCCGCAAGCAGCGAATCGGGCTCCCGGCTCGCCGTGCCGCCGAGCTCCCCGACCAGGCCGCGCAGTGCCCGGACGACAGCCGCCAGCGGACGGTCACCGCCGCGCTCTCCGCCGAGCCACAACCGGTCGCCGTACGACGCATAGGGCCACTGCGCATCAGCCATGACAACCTCCGACCCGCCCGGTGGCAAGACCGCTTGACGACCGTTTCCGAGCCACTGTCACTCCGTCAAGGCACCTTGTCAAGAACCTCCGGGAGTCATCCCGGTCGGGCACCGGCTAGGGACGACTCGGCCGAAACCCCACATCAAGTTTTCGGCGGGTCCTGCCGATGTCGTGGGCGGTGGTGGGTGTGCTTAAAAACTCCTTGCGTGGGCGCATGCGGATGCATGCCGTCCTGCGCTGGGCGCTGCCCGCCGCCGGATCGGCCGCGCTGGTTCTCGCTGGCGGCTCCTCCGCCTCCGCCGCGGTCAGCG
>JAFAQI010000300.1 GCA_019246495.1 Frankiales bacterium
GACGTCACGTCGACGGGGCAGATCGTCGGATCGCCCGCCTACATGGCGCCCGAACGCGCGCGTGGCGAAGCACCCTCGCCCGCCGCGGACCTGTGGTCACTCGGCGCCACGCTGTGGACCGCGGTCGAGGGGCGACCGCCGTTCGACGGGCCCAACGCGCTGGCGACGATGACGAAGGTCGTCTCGGAGCCGCCGCCGCCGTGCTCGCGCTGCCACGGTCGGCTGGCCGACGCGGTTGGCGGCTTGCTCGCGGCGGAGCCGGCCGAGCGGCCGACGCCGGAGGAGCTGCGCGCGGCGCTGACCCAAGTGCTGGAGGAGGGCGACCCCGCGCCGTCCTATCCCCCGGACGAGCTCACCACCGCCCCGCTACCGCCGCAGTTCGACCGGACCGTGGTGCTCGGGCCGGAGACCCGGCAACCGGGCGCACTCGCCGCCGCCGAACCTTCCGCGCCGGCCGCCTTGACCGTCCCGCCGCGGGAGCGTCCGGCACCCGCCTCGGTCCCGTCGGCCCGTCGCTCACGGTCTGTTGTCCCCGTAGCAATCGCCCTCGTCGGCACTGTCATCGTGGCCGGCATCATCGCGGCGGTCGTCATCAACGACAACGGCTCACCGAAGCGCGGCCCGGGCACGGCGCCCGCCTCTCACCCGTCGGCGAAGCACTCGGCGCGGACGGTCAACGCTGCGCTACCGGCGGGCTGGCATCGCTACACCGACGCGGCGGACCACTGGAGCATCGGCGTACCGGCTGGATGGCAGGTAAGCAACGAAGGCGGACAGGTATTTCTCCGCGACCCCGCCGGCGGCCGCTATCTCGAGGTGGCGACGCGCGTGCCAGCCGTCTCGCCTGCGACAGCCGCCTGGTACGCGCAGGAACGAGCCTTCAGGCAATCGCACCAGAACTATCAGCGGCTGCAGATCGCGTCGGTCACGTGGCGACCGTACGACGACGCCGCGGACTGGGAGTTCACCTATCGCGACGGCGGCGCCGATCTGCACGCCGACGATCGCGGCGCGGTCGTCGGCCGGCGCGGTTATGGGCTGTTCTTCCAGACGCACAGCGACCAATGGGCTGCGTCGCAGCACTTGCGGCGGCAGTTCTACGCGACCTTCCGCCCCGTCTGATCGCGACCGTCAGGACTCGCGCGAGCTCCACTCGCGCATCCGGCCCTCGGGCCCGAGCTCATAGAGCCGCTGGCACTCGGGGCACACCGGGTACTTCGACGGATCCCGCGACGGCACCCAGACCTTGCCGCACAGCGCCACGACCGGCGTGCCGAGCACCGTCGCTTCGGTGATCTTGTCGCGGTCGGCGTAGTGCGAGAACCGCTCATGATCCCCACCGTCCGTCGTGACCGGAACGGGCTCGACGTAGGTGCGGGTCCCGGTCTCGGTCTCCGTGTCGGTCGACGTCACCCGCTCAGCCTACGAATCGTTGTCAACGCGAGACCGCCGCCCGGCGTTGACAGAGCAAGACCGACAAACCCACTCGGAGGGGACATGCGCTGGAGCGCTCGCTGGGCAGCCGTCATGGCTCTCGCTGCCGGCACCGCCGGGCTCGCGGTACCGGTGCCGATTGCTGGGGCCACCCCGCCGTCGGCGGCTTCGCGCTCGGTGAACGGGCAGCACCACCCGGCCAGGATTCCCGCAAAGCCGTTCGACCTCAACGGTGACGGCTATCCAGACCTCGTCGTCGGCGCGCCGGGCGACCAGTCGAACCATGACGCAGCTGTCCACGTCGAGTACGTCGGACCCCACGGGCTGACGCACCACGGCGTGATCCTGCGCGGCGGCGGATCCGGCTACGTGGGCGCGACCATCGCCAGCGGCGACTTCAACCGAGACGGATACGCCGACCTCGCTGTTGGGGCGCCGGGCTCCGGCGATGTCTACGTCTATTACGGCCGGCCGCCACACACCCACACCATGTGGACCGAAGGCGATGACTTCGGCCCGTACTGGTCTTCCTCGGATTCGACCGGCCCGACCACCGGCAGCTATCGCTACGAGACGGGGCTGTCACTGGCGGTCGGCGACTTCAACCACGATGGCTACGCGGATCTCGCCTACGGCTCGCCCTTGATCGACGTCTCCCGGCAACTGGGGACGTCCTCAAGCACCGGAGTCGTGCTCGTCCGCTACGGGTCACCCAGCGGGCTGAATCACGGCAATGATCTCGTTCCCGGCGGGTTCGAGGAGTGGGACGCGCAAAACACCGCTCACCCGACGTCGAACGACCGCGGCGGGTTCGGCACCGCCCTCGCCGTCATGCAACTGCCGGGCGACAACATCGATGACCTCGTTGTCGGGTGGCCGGGCCGGGACGCCGGTGGTGTCGAGGGAGACGGCGCGGTGGTCGTCATTCCGGGGACAACCCAGGGGCTCGACGGGGCGGCCGGACAACTGCTCGATCTCACCTCGCCCCACGTCGCGGGCCAGCCGGAGAAGCGCACTTACTACGAAGAGGAAGAGGGAAGCTGGCCGGCCGGCGAGGCCTTCGGCTCCGCGTTGGCGAGTGGTGACTTCAACGGCGACGGCCACGGCGACCTCGCAATCGGTATCCCCGCGCGGCAGGTCGTGCCAAGTTCGCCGGACGGCAGCAACCCCACTTCTGACGCGCACGGCGCGGTCGACGTGCTCTACGCCGGCTCAGCGACTTTCCCGACGCACAGTACGTGGATCGATCTCGCCGGTCGCGGTGTGCCCGGCAACGCCCGTCGCGTATACAACTTCGGCATCTCCCTGCTGGCAGCCGACGTCACCGGTGACGCAAGCGACGACCTCGTCGCGGGCGCACCGGCAAACCGACCCTTTGTGCAGGGAGGCGTTCTCGTCGCGCCCGGTAGCCGCGCAGGAGTCCGGCCGGCGCGCGGCAGGTGGCTGACCGAGCGTTCCTGCCACGTCCCGGGCAGGCCGATGCCCGACGATTTCGGCCTCAGCCTGGCCACCCTGCGGATGGGTCGCCATCTCCACCTGCTCGTCGGCGCCTCTGAGCACATCATTCGTCATGCATATGGGGCGGGGATAGTTGCCGCGGTCCCGAGGGTGCGCCACCGGCTACGGCCAACGGCAACATGGTTCATCCGCGCGTCCGACCGGGGCTTGCACGGTAGCGATTCCGCCGGAGACTTGTTCGGTCACTTGTCCTCGACCGCCGTCCTCGGCGACGACTACCGGACGAATCCGCCCTACTACCCGAACGGCTGAGCAACGCGTGCGCGACGGTTTGCCGGGGCACAGGGATCATCGTGACTGTGGCAGCCCGACCGCCGGAGCGTGAGCGCTCCTCCGCGCCGCACCGCCAGCGGCCGGCGCACCTCAAGCCCGGCCGGCACGAGCACCGCGACGTCAGCGGCGGCTGGCTGCGACCGACGGTGTTCGGCGCGATGGACGGCCTGGTCACCAACGTCAGCCTGATCGCCGGCGTCGGCGGCGGCGGCCTCGACCGCTCGCGGATCATCCTCACCGGCCTCGCCGGTCTGGTCGCAGGCGCGTTCTCGATGGCGACGGGTGAATACACGTCGGTCACGTCGCAGAACGAACTCGTGCTCGCCGAGGTCGAAGTGGAGCGAAAGCAGCTCGAGAGCTATCCCGAGGAGGAGAAGGCTGAGCTCGCCGCCGCCTTCGTCGACAAGGGCGTCGAGCCGCAGCTCGCCCAACGGGTCGCCGAGCAGGTCTCCCGCGACCACGACGAAGCCCTGCGCCTGCACGCCAAGGAAGAGCTCGGCGTCGACCCCGAGGAGCTGCCGTCGGCATGGGTCGCGGCGCTGTCGTCGTTCTTCGCGTTCTCTATCGGCGCAGTGGTCCCGCTGCTTCCCTACCTCGCCGGCTCCGCCAGCCTCCTGCTCTCACTCGCCGTCGCGGCCGCCGCCCTGCTCATCACCGGCGGCATCGTCGCGCGGCTGACGGCGCAGTCGATCTGGTACGGCGCCCTCCGCCAGCTCGGCCTCGCCGCACTCGCGGCCGGCGTCACCTACGGCGTCGGACGAGGAATCGGCACGTCGGTCACCTGACCACCCTCTCGCTTTCGCGCTCACCCGCAGGCGGCGAGTCGCCGTACGCGGGTCCCGGCACCGGCCCCTCCGGCGTCACCGGCACCGCCGCGCCGACCGCGATGTGCGGCAGCAGCCGGTCCAACCAGCGCGGCATCCACCAGTTGAGGTCACCGAGCAGAGCCATCGTCGCCGGGACCAGCACGAGCCGGATCAGCGTCGCGTCGAGGAAGACCGCGACCGCGAGACCGAGACCCATCATCTTCACGATCACGTCGCTCGACAAAGTGAACGCGCAGAAGACCGACACCATGATCGCGGCCGCCGCGGAGATGACGCGGGCGGTCGAGGTGAGTCCGCGTACGACGCTGCCGCGGCTGTCGCCGCCAAGCACCCACTCCTCACGCACTCGCGAGAGCAGGAACACCTCGTAGTCCATCGACAGGCCGAACACGATCGCGAACATCATCATCGGGATCACGTCGACCAACGGGACCGGTTCCGCGACGCCGACGACCTGCCGCAGCCAGCCCCAGCAGAAGACCGCGACCACGACACCGAGTGCGGCCGCGATCGACAACAGGTTGAGCACCACAGCCTTCAGCGGCACGAGGATCGACCGGAACACCAGCATCAGCAGCACGAACGACAGCGCCAGCACTGCGCCGACGAACCACGGCAACCGGTCGAGCACCCGCTGCGCCACGTCGTACCGTCCCGCCGGCACACCCGTCAGCAGCATCCGCGTCCCGGTCGCGCGAGCCACCTGCGGCAGCACCCCCGTCCGCAGCTGCGGCACGAGATCGCTGGTCGCCGACGCCTGCGGAGACGTCCGCGGGACGATCGCCTCGATCCCCGTGGTCCCGTCCGGACTCACCACCAGCGGCCCGACCGACGCGACATCCGGAACGCGCGAGACGGCACGCCGGACCGCCGCCTGCACATCAACCGCGGCGGCTCGCGACGGCAGCTGTACGACGAG